>JAGHAC010000052.1 GCA_021161645.1 bacterium | reverse complement strand
GTACAATAATATTATGTTTCAAGATCTAAAAACCTTTATTTCGGCACTTTCTCAGATTGCTGAGGAAAAAGGACTGCCTCAAGAAAAAGTATTAGAGGTGGTGGAGTTAGCTTTGGCGGCTGCCTATAAGAAGGATTACGGAAAAAAAGGAGAGATTGTTAAGGCAAAGATTAATCCAGAGACGGGTGAGGTAAAATTTTGGCAAATAAAAGAGGTTGTTGACGACTCTATGGTTTATACAGAAGAGGAGTGGGAAGATGTTCAAAAGGAAAGAGAAGGCGAGGATAAGGACAAAAGTAAGGAAAAGGAAACAGAAGAGTCAGAAGAGAAAAAGGTTAAATTTAATCCCAAAAAACACATAATGATTGATGAGGCAAAAAAAATAGATCCAAATGTGAAGCCCGGAGATGAACTCGTTTTTCCTCTAGAGGTAAAACAAGATTATGGGAGAATTGCTGCTCAGACAGCAAAGCAAGTTATTCTACAAAAATTGAAAGAGTTAGAAAGAGAAATGATTTATGAAGAATATAAATCAAAAGAAGGGGAGGTTTTATCAGGGATTATACAGAGAAGAGAGGGAGAAAATATTTTAGTGGATCTAGGAAAAACATTTGGCGTTTTACCTCTAAAAGAGCAGATTCCCGGAGAAAATTATCGTCAGGGTCAGAGAATGAAGTTTTATGTTAAAAAAGTGGAAGAGGCTCCAAAAGGCCCGGCAATCATTCTTTCAAGAAACCACCCAAAATTGGTTTCAAAACTTTTTGAGATAGAAGTGCCCGAAATTTCTGCAGAACAAGTAGTTATTAAAGCGATTGCCCGAGAGCCAGGCTCAAGAACAAAAATTGCCGTTGCCTCCACTGAAGAAAATATCGACCCTATCGGAGCAATGGTGGGACAGCGTGGTACGAGGGTTGCTGCAGTAATGGAGGGTTTAGGTGGTGAAAAGATAGATATTGTAAAGTGGTCTGAAGATCCTGAAGAATTTATTGCTAATTCTTTATCTCCGGCAAAAGTTTCTGAAATAAAAATAGATAAAAAAGGAGTTGCTTTAGCAATTGTTCCTGATGATCAACTTTCTCTTGCCATAGGCAAAAATGGTCAAAATGTCAGATTAGCTGCCAGTCTTTGCGGCTGGAAAATCGATGTGAAATCTCAATCAGAGCTCGAAGAGGAAAAAGAAGAAAAGACAGAAAAACAACCTAAACGAAAAGAAGACAATAGACAGGAAAAAGATGAGCAAAAAGAAGAAAAGGAAGGAGAGAAAAAAATACAAGAGAATAATTAATATTCAAAAGTATGACAGCAAGCATAATTCTTCCTTTTATTGCTACAATTCTCTCTTTAGCTTTTGTTTGTTATCTGTATTTTCGAATTAAAAGAACTAAATCGGGAACAGAGAAAATGCAGGAGGTGTCTTTAGCAATAAAACAAGGAGCAAAGACTTTCCTAAAAAGAGAATTTAAAACGATGGCAATAGTATTTGTTTTAGCTGCTATTGTTCTTTGGGTTTTAAACAAAAGCTTTATTCCTCCACTTTTGTTTCTTTTAGGAGCACTTATTTCTTCGTTTGCCGGATTTGTAGGAATGATGAATGCTACCTCTGCCAATGTAAGGACAGCTAACGAAGCAAGAAAGAGTTTCCCTAGAAGTTTTCAAACCGCTATGCAGGGCGGAGAAGTAATGGGGTTTTTGGTTGTTGGACTCGGCCTTTTAGGTGTACTAATTTTTTATCTTATCTTTAAAGATCCTAATCTTCTTATCAATTACGCCTTTGGTGCCTCTTTTGTAGCGCTTTTCATGAGAGTGGGGGGAGGAATTTTCACTAAATCAGCAGACATTGGCGCAGATTTGGTTGGCAAGACAGAACTTAATATTCCCGAAGATGATCCGCGCAATCCAGCGGTAATAGCAGATAATGTCGGCGACAATGTTGGAGATACTGCCGGAATGGGAGCAGACCTTTTCGAGTCATATGTTTCTTCGATTATTGCAGCAATGGTTATTGGTATTATGGTTGTTGGCGAGAAGGGAGTGATTTTACCTTTATTGTTAGCTTCTCTTGGAATTTTATCTTCTCTTTTTGGAGGAATATTTATAAGGGTTTCTAAAAAGTCAGAAAAGGAAGAGTTTATTCAACAAACAGAAAAAGTGAGAAAAGCGATGGAGAAAGGCATTATTATAGCTAACATCACCATGATATTTTTATCTTTTTTGGTAATTTGGTTTTTGTTTGACACCTTAAAGCTTTTTTGGGTAGTTCTTTTGGGTTTAATAGCAGGATTTATCATTGGTAAAACAACAGAATACTATACTTCAGAAAAGAGAAAACCCACTCAAGAAATAGCCCGAGCTACTCAAACAGGTACGCCAAATGTTATCTTAGAGGGGCTTATTGTTGGAATGAAGAGTACGGTGTTGCCAGTGCTGGCTGTAGCAATTACCATTGTTCTTGCTTATTATCTGGGCGGTCTTTATGGTATTGCTCTTGCCTCCGTAGGTATGCTTGGCGTTTTGGGTATTAATCTTTCCACTGACTGTTATGGTCCAATTGCTGATAATGCTGCCGGTATTGCCGAGATGGCAGAATTAGATTCAGAGGTAAGACAAAAAGTAGAAGCACTGGATGCTGTTGGCAATAGTACAGCGGCTACAGGCAAGGGGTTTGCTATAGGAGCAGCTGCTCTTGCAGCTCTTTCGTGGCTGGCAACCTATTCTCAGCAAAGCGGCTTGGAGTCTATTGATTTGCTTAATCCTAAGGTTTTAGCAGGCATCTTTGTCGGAGCGGTCTTACCATTTTTATTTTCTGCGATGGCAATGAAAGGGGTAAATCAGGGCGCTTTGGAAATTGTCAAAGAAGTAAGAAGGCAATTTAAAGAAAAGAAAGGTTTGTTGGAAGGAAAGGAAAAAGCAGACTACAAAAGGTGCATTGATATTGCTACCAAAGGAGCCCTAAGAGAAATGGTTTATCCAGCAGTAATGGTAGTGATTGCACCGATCATTATTGGGGTTACCTTAGGGAAAGCAGCAGTTGCCGGAATGCTTGTTGGGGCATTAAGCAGTGGATTTCTTTTAGCGCTTTTGATGGCTAATTCCGGAGCAGCATGGGATAACGCCAAGAAATATATAGAGGCAGGAAATTTAGGAGGAAAGGGTTCTCCTCAACATAAATCAGCGGTTGTAGGAGATACAATAGGAGATCCCTTTAAAGATACTGCCGGACCTTCTCTTAATATTCTTATAAAATTAATCAGCGTGGTTTCGCTTATCGCTCTACCACTCTTTCTATAATGAAAATTAGTATCAAGAACCTTTCTCAATCTCGTAGAGAAATCTATATTTCTTTTCCGTTCAAGGAGCTTGAAAAAGAAATTGAGTTGGCTGCAAAAAAATTAGGTGAAAAAATTAAGATAGATGGTTTTAGAGAGGGAAAAGTTCCCCCGGAAATCATACAAGAAAAAATCGGGAAAGATGTGGTTTTAGAAGAGGCAATAAATATTAAGATTCAAGAAATTTACAAAAGGGTAATACAGGATAATGATTTAGAGGTTATCGGAAGTCCGAAGGTG
>JAGHAC010000046.1 GCA_021161645.1 bacterium | reverse complement strand
TCGTAAATTTTTGCCTGTTCAAATGCTTTTTCTATGAAAGCCTCTCTATTGGTAGTTTTTTCTATTAATATCATATGTCAAAAAGAATTACCGCCTTGAATTTACCATCTTTTTGTTTTTCTATTTCAAGTTCATGAAAAGTAACTCCCTTTATTACTAATTCTCTATTTTTTAGAGGCTGACCCGTCAAAGTTCCTTCCAATTGCTCTTCTGAAAAATTACTAAAACTAATTCCTGTATAAACTTCTTCGTATGCTTCGCTTAAATAAAGAACTTCGTCCAAAAATGAAACTAAAAGAGACGGCAAATCCATACCTTCGCATTTAATTTTACGCTTTAAACTTTCTCCCTCGCCAATATAACCGGCTGCCCGAAACATCCCGACCATTGCGTTTTTAAACAACTCTTTTGGGTTTTTGCCAAAAACCTCAATTTTAAGATCTGCTGTGTGGGGAAGAACTCTAAATTTCTCCATAGGTTTGACTTAATGCTTGAAACGCTTCCTTAACAATTTCTCTATCGTCCCAGGGAATTTTCTTGTTACCTTTTACACACATCCATGGTTCAGAACCCTTACCTGTAATAATTACTATGTCATTTAGCTTGGCTTCTTTGATCGCTTCCAAAATTGCTTTTTTTCTTTCAAGAATTTTTACAACTCTATCTTTTTTCTTAATCCCTTTTGTTATGTCTTCAATAATATCTTTTGGGTCCTCATCGTATGGATCTTCGTTGGTTAAAATGATTTTGTCGCAGTATTTTTCAGCAATCTTTCCCATAAGCGGCCTTTTCCACTTATCTCTTCCTCCCCCACACGAACCCAAAACACAGATCAACTTTCCTCTTTGAGACAATTCTTTCTTCAGGGTAGCATAAACTTCTTCTAGAGCATCGGGAGTATGAGCATAGTCAACATATACTCTAAAAGGAGCAGAAATTATCTCTTCCAATCTTCCAGATACCTTTTCTATTTTTTCAAGCCCCCGCTTAATCGTTTTTATATCAATCCCCTGAGAAAGCCCAACGCAAATTGCTGCTAAAGCATTATAAATGTTGAATTTGCCCTTCAGAGACAATTTAATTTTTTCTCCTTTAACTAAAAACTCCACTCCCTGATTTTGAACCTGGACATCTCTGGCTTGAAGAATTTTTATCTTTTCTCTATGTTTGGCGCTGTCAAAATTTATTCCATATCCCCATTTTTCTTGCGCGGAAAAACTTAAAAAATATTCTGATTCCTTTTCGTCTAAATTTATAATATGAATTTTCTTTGTAGATTTAAAAAGCTCTCCTTTGGCTTTTTTATAATTTTCATAATTCCCGTGGCTCTCAATATGCTCTGGCCTTAAATTGGTAATTAGAGCAATATCAAAATCTATAAATTTGTGACGAAAAAGTTTAATCCCTTCTGAAGTAACTTCTATAATTACATATTGGCACCCTGCTTTTTTTGCTTTTCTTAAAAAACTCTGAAGAAAAAATCTGCCCGGCATTGTCATTTTAAATCTGTTCTGCCAAACACTCCTTCCTATTTTAAACTCTATTGAGGAAGTATAAGCCGTCTTAAACCCTGCTTCTTCTAAAATTTGAGAAATCATCTTTACCGTAGTAGACTTACCATTGGTTCCCGTAACCCCTATAACAGTTAAACCTTTTGAAGGCTGTGCAAATATCAAAGAACCTAAAAAAGCCAATAAATAATGATACCCTCTCAAAGCTTTTTGGGGGAGCACTTTTTTTATTGCTGGTTTTAGAAGCATTTAATTTTGAGAAAGAATTTTAAGGGCTTCTTTAATTTGCTCTTCTGTCTTTTTTATTTTCTTTGGAATTAAAATCAATGCCTCTTTTGCTTCTGCCTTACCAAAACCCAATGAAACCAAAGCGTTTAACGCTTTTCGATTTATTTCTCTATCTTTCTTTTTTGAGATTTTTCTCAGTTCTCCGCCTATTTCCAAAATAATTTTTTGAATTTTCTTCTTGCCTATCCCTTTAATACCTTCAAAGAAATCAAGATTTCCCTCTTCAATCGCCTTTTTAAAATCTTGGAGGCTACCAACAGAAGCAAGAATTAAGGCTCCTTTAGGTCCTATGCCCGATATTCTCTCAAAAATCTGATAAAGATATAATTCTTCTTGGGAAAGCACCCCATAAAGCTCAATCTTATCATTTCTGAAAGCGAGATGTGTATATATTGTTTTTTCTTCTCCTTCACGCAATCTCTCTAAATTTTTTTCTGAGAGATAAATTTTAAACCCTATCCCCTGATGTTCTAAGATAATATAATCTTTCTTTTTATTGAGGACTTTACCCTTAATAAAATAAATCATATTCTATTTATCATAAGTTGGTTTGACTCTTTTTTCAAGCATAAAAAACCTCGTCAAAAGACGGGGTTTGTATTCTTCAACGGCTTTCTTTTTCTATTGTTCTAAAACTTCAATATAAGTTTTGTGAACTCCAAAATTAATCGCTTCTTCTTTCGTGGGAAACCACACATCTATTTGAAACTTTTTGCGAGGATTCATTCTATCCTCTACTACAAAAATTTCTTCTCCAAATAAAGAGGGAATTCTGATTTTTGTTCCAAAAGGAAGAAAGTTTGTCGCTATCACCCCTTCTCTGACAAATGTTCCTGAAGCGGTGATAAATGGAGTATCGTCTGTTTCAAGTGGGTCTGAAGAATATCCTGTGACAACCACAGAAATTTTTGCCGTTGGCTTATTATAATAATGAGCTGTATTGCTCAAAACTGTATTATTCTGAACAACAATATTTTCCTCTTTTGGGAGCGTTTTTATAGAATTCATTATCGGTTTTTCTTCGTCAGCAAGAGCCCTTCCGATGAAAGGCAAAGCCGCTCCTATTACAATAAAGAGGAGAAAAATCCCAAAAATCGCTTTTCTGAAAATACTCATAAAGTTGTTCTATGATACAGAATTAAAACTAATATGTCAAGAGTTTGTTAACTCCGCAATAAAAAAAGCAAGGTCAAACCTTGCAATATTTCTTTGGCCGGTAATGGAGCGGGAGACGGGATTTGAACCCGCAATCTCTTCCATGGCAAGGAAGCGTGTTGCCATTACACCACTCCCGCTTATTTTGTGCCGGAGCCCAGAGTCGAACTGGGACCTTTGCTTTTTCAGAGCAACGTGCAGACCGCTACACCACTCCGGCATTTATGTGGACGTGGAGGATTCAAACCTCCGACTTTGTAATCTTTTGTTTTGACAGAAACATCTCTTAGTTCTTATATGTGGGCCCGGCAGGATTTGAACCCGCGACCTCTTCGACGTCAACGAAGCGCTCTAGCCATCTGAGCTACGGGCCCGTCGCGCACGCCCTGCCTGCCGGCAGGCAGGTCTAGCCAACTGAGCTAACCGCCCTGTGCCGGGGGCGGGACTTGAACCCGCACGGGGGATCACCCCAAGAGATTTTAAGTCTCTCGCGTCTACCAATTCCGCCACCCCGGCAAACCGAAACGTCGATATGTCAAAATGTCGATATTCCGAGTTGTGAGGCCAGGGCGGGACTCGAACCCGCGTATAAGGGTTTTGCAGACCCTTGCCTTACCACTTGGCTACCTGGCCTAAATTCAAGTCAACCAAGCCATAAAAGAAAAACCATCTCACAACTATTCTAGTGCAGAGCTTTTATAAACTTAAATATTTTGTAAAAGTTCTCCTATTCTCAAACCTTTATCTTCCAAAAAATGAATCTCCGGCACTCTTTTGATATCTAAACGATGCGCAAGTAAGCTTCTTAAATGTTTTTTTTCTCGCAAAAGCAGCCTCAATGTTTCTTGTGTGTGGTTGGGAGGCATAACGCCTACCAAAACTTCTGCTTTTCTTTTATCGGGAGAAACAACTACTTTTGTTATAGTAATAAAACTATTTCTTGGGAGGTCAATTTCTCTGAGAATAATCTCTCCCAACTCTTTTTGAATAATGCTGGCAAATTTTTCGATTTTCTTTTTATTCATTAAAATTCTGCCTTCTTTTGCTTAAGAGTAAATGCCACCAAGACATCGCCTTCCTTTATCTTTGTAGAAGTTTTCAGCAAAATACCAATTTCTTCTCCTTGATTTCCTTTCTCAATATCTTTTTTCTCTTTTTGAAGGTTAATAATCTTACCTTGACCTATTTTCTTTTCTTCTCTAAAAATTTCTACCTCTAATCCTTTATACATTTCTCCTTGGAATATTCTTCCCCCTATAATCTGTTTATCTTTTTCGGAGAGAAATACTACTAATACTCTTAACCTTCCCACATCTTCTCTGACAACCTGCAATTCAATAATATTCTTAATCATCTCTCTTATTTTTTGGATAAGATCGTAAATTACTTCAAAAATATAGATCTCTACTTTTTTCTGATCTGCTATTTTTGCTGCCTCAGGTAAAATTTTCGTGCGAAATCCGACGATTTTGGCACCAGCAGAGTCAGCCAAAACTACATCATCTTCTGTAATATCACCTACCCCACTTTTTAAAATGCGGGTGAACACTTCTTCCTGAGGAATGTTCTCTATTGATTGTTCTATTGCCTCAATTGAGCCTACTACATCTCCTTTTATTATGAGGTTTAAAACCTCTTTTCCTTCTTCGGCTAAATATGCGTTCTGTTTTTTCTCTCTTTCTTTTTCTTTTTCTCTTTCTCTTTCTTTTATAACAAATTCCCTTGCCTTTTCAAGATCATCAAAAACCATAAATCTCTCTCCAACTTTTGGCACTTCTTCAAACCCCATCATATAAGCCGGCGTAGAAGGATAAGCTTCTTTAAGAGGACTACCTAAAAAATCTTCCAAAATCCTCACTTTCCCGCAAGAAGTAGGAGTTGCTATTATGTCCTGCTTTTTTAATATACCTTCTTTTATTAAAAGAGTTGCTACTGGACCACGCCGAGAATCCAGAAAAGCTTCTATAATAACGCCTCTTGCCGGAACATCAAGGTTAACTTTTTGGGGATGCATTTCAGACACCAAAAGTGTTATCTCTAATAAATCGTTAATGCCCTGTTTTGTCTTTGCCGAAGTTTCTACAACCGGTACATCTCCTCCCATCCCCTCAACAAAAATACCATGTTGAGCTAACTCATTCTTAACCTTTTGTGGATTTGATTCGGGTTTGTCTATTTTATTGATTGCCACCAAAAAAGGAATTTCTGCTTTCTTAATACATTCATAAGCCTCAATAGTTTGCGGCTTTACTCCTTCATCTGCGGCAACTACCAAAATAGCAATATCTGCTACCTGAGCCCCTCGTGACCTTATAGCAGAAAATGCCTCATGTCCGGGCGTATCTAAGAATGTAATCTTTTTACCATTCTGCTCAACCACATATGCGCCGATATGCTGGGTAATGCCTCCCGACTCTTTAGAGGTAATTTTAAAATCCTTAATTGCTTCTAAAAGCGAAGATTTACCATGATCCACATGGCCTAATATACATACTACAGGCGGTCTTTGAATAATTTGTGTGTTGCTTCTCATTGTTTTAACGAATTTCTGATGATTTGTTTTAACGACACTTTTCCTTTTTGTGTCTTGAAATATCTTTCTCTTCTTAGAGCATCTTGTTCTGCTAAAAAGGATTTATAAAATATTAACCTCAACGGTCGACGAGTTTTTGTTGATGTTACTTCTCCCGCCCGATGTTTTCTTATTCGTTTCTTTAAATTAGAAGTAAATCCGATATATAATTTTTTATCTTTTTGACTTTGAAAAATATAGACATAATACATAATCGTGTATTACTTTTGGCGGCCATAAACCACGTTGGGTTTAGGGCTCGCCATGCACCCTACGTGGTGCATGGCGGTGGGGGTGGGACTTGAACCCACAATCCCAAAAATGGGAGCCGCTTTTCGAGAGCGGTGCCTTGCCAGTTCGGCGCACCCCACCCGGCGTTGATTTCTTTGTAAAGAAATCAACCGATCATTAGTTGTTAGTTGTCGGTTTAGAATTAGTCAAGGTGGTCATCGAAGGTCATTTTGGCAAACTTTAACTTCCCGACCTGAACAATCATACCCTCTCTTACTTTTACAATTTTTTTCCAATCTTTTTGCAGTTTTTCATCTATTTTCACACCTCCCTGAGCTATTAATCTTTTGGCTTCGCTTTTAGATTTGGCAAAACCCAACCCTACCAAGAGATCAACAATTGGATATTCTTTTTTGGGGGCAAAAAATTTTCTTATTCTTTCTGGTTCTTTCTTTTCTCTAAAAACCCTAATAAATTCATTCTCTGCTTGACGGGCTTTATTTTTTCCATAATAAAACGAAACTATCTCAAAAGCCAAACGTGCTTTCATATCTCTAGGGTTTACCTTGTTCTCTTTTAATTTTTTTTCAATTTCTTTGATTTCTTTGAGAGAAAAGGTTGTACATAGTTCAAAATATAAAGGAATTAATTCGTCCCGCATAGACATTATTTTGCCATACATATTACAAGGGTTTTCAACGATACTAATCATATTGTCCCAGCTTGTAGACATCTTACGCCCATCAAGACCGGGTAGCATTTTTAGAGTAATAATATCTTGGGGTTCTTGATTATAAATTTCTTGCAAGATTCTGCCCATTTTTAAATTAAACAATTGATCATATCCACCCAATTCTATATCTGCTTTCACCATCACCGAATCATACCCTTGAAGTATAGGGTAAATAATTTCTGGCAAACAAATAGGTTGCTTTTTTGTCCATCGCTGTTTAAAGTTCCTTCGATGCACCAGTTGCTGAACAGAAAAATTATTGGCTATCTTAAGAAAATTTTCCAGGTTCATTTTCGAAAACCATTCCGAGTTATATCTGATCTCTGTCTTTTTTATATCTAAAATCTTGGAAAACTGCTTCAGATAATTACTCATATTGATCTTTATTTCCTCGGGAGTTAGTCCCTTCCTGCCTTCTGGTTTATCAGAGGAATCGCCAATGCGAGCAGTAAAATCACCAATAATTATTACCACTTTATGACCCAAGTCTTGAAATGCCCTCAATTTTAAAAGTTGAGCCGCTCTTCCTAAATGAATGTTTGGTCCTGTAGGATCAACTCCGTGTTTAACTCTCAAAGTTTTTCCAGAGAGAAGTTTTTTTGTAAGGTGATCTTTGTCAATAATTTTTTCTACTCCTTTTTCTAAAATGTCTTTTATTTTATCTGTTTTGATTTGTTCTTTCATAAAGATGTATATAAACGATTAGCGCCCCCACCAGGACTCGAACCTGGATCCCAGGCTTAGAAGGCCCGTGCTCTATCCAGTTGAGCTATGGGGGCAAAGAGATTTCAAATTAGTTTATACTACTTGAAAAGCGAGCATTAATCAAGAGACTGAGAAGGTAAAGGAGTGAAAACTTCTTTATATTTTTCCTGTTCTGCTTTCCAGAATTCTTCTTGTCGTTTGCTCGAGTACTCTAAAAATTTATTATACTCTTTTTCGTTTATCTTCACCATAGGAACAATCACGGATTTATTTTCTTTTTCCACAATCTCAATATAATGCCAAAGATAAAGACAAATAAAACCTGTAATCAGCGTAGACAACAGAACAAAAACCAAAAAATCATGTCTAGCAATACAATATATTATCCAAACCAAACTTTTCCTTATTTTTTGTTTGCTAAAAAAAGTTTTCTCTGTTTTTCTAAAAAACATAGACCTTGATAAAAATATCTTCCACAATATATGTTTCGTTCTTTTTTGTTTGCTCTAAAGACAAAGAAACCGTAGAAATATTAACTACCCATTGACTGGTCTCTAGCTTTCTTAAAAATTGAAGCAGAGGTGTTAATTGTTTACCCTTAACTCTTATCTTATAACCCACAAATTCTCTAAAATCTGTGTCTGTTTTTTGAATTTTCGTTGGGGAAATTTCTATCTCAAGCCCTAAATGCTTAGCCCATTGTTCTAACGACTGAGTAAAACCCAAAGGAATCTCTCTGTCAATAAAAAGATTATCATTAACTAGTTTTTCCATTTTTTCAAGATTTTCTTTATATTCGCCATAACTTTTTTCAAGCGTATGAAAATTGCTTACTTTCTGTTCAATAGTAGATATCTCCGCTTTCGTCTTTATATATTCTTGAATAATTGCTTTCAATTCTGAAAAAGGGTGGCTTAGCGCATACCAAATAATTATAAGCGCTATTGTTGTAAAAAGGGTTATTATTAAATTGTTTTTTGTTCTATTTTCCATATTCAAAATCTAAACGGAAGGTCACGTCTTTGGTTTTAAGAAATCCAAGAATCTCAATTTCTGCCTTTTGGAATGAGGTGCTTTCTTTTAATTTGTCTCTGTATCTCTCTAAAGATTCTAAACTTTTAGCGTATCCTAGCAGATATCCCTTTCCTGTTTCTGGACTAAAATTAAAGCCCTGAACTGACATTCCGGGCTCAAAATAAAAAGTCAGGGTCTTAAAAATTTCTGTTGTAAATATTTGGCTTTGATAAAATTTGTTTATCTTTTTGAAGGTAGAGTTCAGTCTGGAAATTTTCTTCTCTAATTGATTTACCTGAAAAAGATCTACCTTCTTTTCTGCTAGTTCTATTTTTGCTTCTTCTAAATAATTACTGGCTTTTATCTTAAAGACAAAAACTAAAAGCAGAAAAAAAATCAGCAAAAACAAACAAATGCTCCCAACTATCACAATCAAACGTAGTTTTTTTTCTTCGCTTCTCTGTTGTAATTCTCTTTTGGGAAGTAAATTAATATAATTCATTTTCCTGCACTGCTCTTAATGCTAATCCTATGGCATTGGCATATTCTAATGCTTGATTTTTGGGAAAGTTACTTAAAGCTTCAACATTAATTAGAGGATCTGCTAGATATGTGGGCAAGCCAAATTCTTCTTGAAAAAATTCTTTTAAACCTTTCATTTTAGCTCCTCCCCCCGTTAGAATTATCTTCTCTATTTTAATTCCATCTACAAAACTTGGATCTTTTTGAGCCCTTGTATGATAGTACTCTATATATTTTTTAATCTGCTCTACAAGATCGGTGAGCGGAGGAATAATTGCCTCAAAAACCTTTCGTGCTTTTTTAGTCCTCTTTGAAATGCCGTATTTTATTTTCATCTCTTCTGCTTTTTGAAAATCAATTTTTAGAGTCTTACTTATAGACTTTGTGAGACTTCCAGAGGAAACAGGAATAGAAGTAGTAAACCTTAAAGAAGTACCAGAAAATATCATAAAACCTGTTCGGGTAGCTCCTATGTCTAAAATAAGAGAGGGAGGAAATCTGTCTTTCTTTTGATCTAAAATAGCTCTGACGGTTGACTGTGATTCGACTTCCAGCGATATGGGTTTTAAATCTGCCAATTTCAAAGATTTTATACATCTGTCAACAATTTTTTTTGGTAGCGCAACAAGTAATACATATATTTTATCTTTTTGAGGGTTTTCTATTATTACCTGCTGGCAATCAAGATACACGTCTTCAACCGAATAGGGGATGTATTTTTCTGCCTCAAAACGAATTGCCTGTCTTGCCTCTTCTTCTGTCATCTTAGGTAAAGAGATTATTTGGGAGAAAGTTTTTTCTTCCGGCAGACAAGCAACAACATAAGGAAAAGATATCTTTTTTCCTTTCGCGTTTCTTATTAGCTTCTTTATTAAAAGAGAAAGTTTTTCTGGCTCTTTGATTTCTCCTGCTTTAATAATGCCTGGAGGTACATCAACACGACCAAAACTAACAAGCATATTCTTTTTTCTTCTTTTTTCGATTTGGGCAATCTTTAGAGATCTGTCCGAAATATCCAGCCCAAAGCTTTTTATTTTAAGATTTAATATATTAACTAGCATTTTACTTAAAAAATTTTTTCTTTACGATTTGAATTGCTGGCTTTAAGGCTATTCTTGTTGTCTTTTTAAGAAAAGAATTTTGGGCAATTCTTTTGGCCACTGGGGGACTGTATTTATAATATAAATCTACTAACCCTCTCCCCACTGGTGTTTTTTCTAAATATTCATCTCGAAATTTTCGTAAAATTACCACATCTTGTTCTAATGGGGAACCGTAAGCAGCGGTGGCAATAAAACATCCTCCTCCGCCGCCTCCGCCTCCACCACAATGCCCACATTTTTCCTTAACTGTAAAGTTGCGGCTAGCGTTGGAAGACAAATAATAACCGTCTCCCAGAAATTCTGTTTTAAGAGTATAAGTTCCGGGAGAAACATCAAGTCTTAAGGTTGTACTTGCTTTCCCTGAAGAATTAGTTGTGGCGCTTGTTTGAAGAGGTCCCAGTTTGAATTTGATATTCTTACCAGAAAGATTCCCGACTTCATCATCAATTTCTGAGAGCGTAGCACTTAACGTTATCGTAGAATCTTCTGTACCGGAAAGAGGTCCTGTATAAGAAATAGAAGTGTCTTCTTTCTTAATTTGAAATTGGATCGTATCAGAGGAACCATAATAGATATCATCTCCCTCAAAAATAGTTAAAAGATTGTAATTGCCTGGATTTTGACTAAGTTTCATGGTAGTTTGAGCTATCCCTTGGCTATTTGTTGTTGCGCTTACTTCTTGAGTACCTAAAACAAACTTTATTGTTTTTCCCGATAAAGCATTACCGCTTTCTTGTTCTGTCAGCTGCCCAGAAAGAGTAACATAGTCAGAATACTGGCCTTCTGTTGCTCCTTGGTATTGAATGCTGGTATTAATTCTTGCTTCTTGAACAGAAGGGGGCGTCAAAAAATAAGAATAAATTACCAATGGCAAAAGAATCGTTAATCCAAAAAATATGAGAAAAAAATGTTTTTTTGACATATACTTTTAAAAATTTATGCTCACTTTTTTATTTCTTCCCATTTTAGCACCCTATAATCACCTATCGCAGGAAAATAGGGAGGTGGGTTATATGTAAGGCTTGCCCTATAAGACATCTCTGTATTTTTGTAGCCGGATATTACCTCTTCTTCTTCATCAACCCAAGTAAAAGTCCAAATTTTATTGGTAACAATAGATCCTTCTATGCTAATAGAATTTCTTAAATTATAAGGAGCATACCACCAAGGATAATAATATCTAATAATTCTTCCGTTCTGTGCCATCATTGCCGCTTTTACCGTTAAATCGTCCGGCGCATAAAGAGGAATAATAATATCCTTTTGTGCAATTAAACCCAAAACTGAATTTACCCCCTCATAATCTATATTACCATTAATTATAATTTTTTTCATTGTGTTCGGAGTTTCGGGAAGTTTGGCTGCTACAACTGTTGCTCTACCATTAACTGTGCCGTCGATCCAAACATTGTCTTCTATAAATATAGGTCCGCAGTTTAATGGTAAATTATAAGTTGTGTAAAGTTCAATTGTGTCAAAATCATTGGCTTCGTATACCCAATCATCACCATTATAACCCCAAACTTTTTGTTTAAGCTTTTTTATTTTATAAACATCAATGGTGCCGTCCGAATTAAAGTGCAGATAATAGCCCAAACCTTGATTGGGAAGATAAATTCCTTTAGTTTGGGCTTCGTCTTTTAAATAAGCCAGATCGTTTGAAATCGAATCAAAATCAATCGAGCTTACTGGAAATTTCCACAATCCCAGATCTTGCCCATCTCCCTCTCCCCAAATTCCAGGCTTCTCTTGAGGAGGAGAACAACCATGCTCTTCTCCACAAAGATATGTATCTTTGGCTGAAGTAGAAAGAGCATTTTGACTACCATCCATTCTTATCCCACCATTCGAATGAAATGGTCCTTTCACTGTCTCATTTTCTCCAAACCAAATATTAGAATTGCTTAGAAAGGCGTAAGAAGCTATACTGGTTTTCATCAAAGTAATTTTAATAGATCTCTTTTTGTTAGGAAAATCGTTAGTCCATCCAGTGGAAATAATTTTAATACCTGGACTGCATGCCGTTTCTTCTTCTATCGATAGCTGATAATAACCTATCGTATCGCCCGAAGCGTTCTTATAATTATAGGTTCCTGAAAAAGAAAAATCGTCGGGCCAATGATTGATATGCCATTTAGCAAAATCTATCCCTGCTTCTGCAATATGAAGGCTTTCTTCATACGCTGCTTTTTCTAAAGAGAACTTATATTGAAGCAAAAGGAAACTTAATATTCCCCCAAAAGATATCAAAAACACTCCTCCAAAGATAAGAACAAAAATGACCAAAGAACCTTTTTGAGAACCGACTTTTTTCATAGAACTAATCTTCTTTTAGGTTTCTTAATAAAACATCTGTTTCTAACACAAAATTTTGGGGTGGGCGAGCAGGATTAACATTAACCACTAGATATACTCTCATTCTTCTAGTGTCTTTAAGATTAGCGGGGGGACCAAGTTCGTTTCCATCTTTATCAAAATAACGAAATATTGGGGGAGAGTTCCTTACGTACTGAGTTAAAGTAATTACTCGCTCCGAACTGCTGGGATAACTAACCGGGCAACATCGCGGTTCAATAATTCCCTTTTTAAAATCAGTTCCTTCTAAAAAATATCTTATTTTCTCTGTTTCTCCATCATTATCTATGTCGGAGAAAAAAGAAAATTCAAAACCTTCAGCTTGAACAATTGAAAAAGATCCATCTTCTCCACCCCGAGCTTCTCGGATTTCCTTAACCATTGTTTCTATACCTCTTTGCGCCTCCTCAATACTTAATGCTTGCTGAAAAGTATAATCCTTACCAAAATATCCAAATTCTACCAACCTAAAAATCGTTGTTACCCCCAAGAGAAAAATTAGAATTGCCAATCCTGTCTCAATTAAGGTAAAACCTCCTGTTTTCTTGTTAATCATATGGGGGATAAATAAATTTCTTTTGTTACTTCTCCGGAAATATAAAAGCTTTCCGTATAAGAGATATATCCGTCCATCTGAATTTCTAGAGTATAGTCTCCTTCTTCCAAAGGTATAAAAAGGCTTTCTCCTTGGGAATTTGTAGGTATAGTTTGGTCGTATTCTGTGCTGTCGTAAAGACGAACTGAGGCAGAAAAAAGTGGATCGTTCGTAGACGCATCGTAAACTTTTAGCAAGCAAGAATTCTGCGCCCCTAGAATAAGTCGTATATCTTTTGTCTCTCCGGGCAATAAATCTATAGGTTGTGTCGTAGCTGTCCCCAAAGGCGACTCTATTCCTATAAGATTAAGGCCTTCAGGCGAAAGTATGGAAAAATCATAAGAGTCCCATTCTAAATCCGCGATTTCTAGCGAACCTGAACTGTCGGTTTGTAAAATTTCATCTGTCTTGTATACAGGATCTCCAAAAGCATCTGTACCTATAATCTTTTCTCCTCTCAGTCGGAATTGAATATTACCAACAGGAGGATATCCGTTCTCCTCAGATCCTGTAGTACTAATATTCATTGTCCCTAATAAATCTATTTCAAAGCCTATTTCTGTGGTCTGATTATTGAAAACGCTTGCATGAGGCTTAAGAGGAGTAGCAACCTCATCTTCTCCGTATGTTCGATCTATACTGTAGCCCGTTTTGCTAACGGTAATCTGATAACTTTCAGTGCTTTCAGGCAAACCCAAAAGAACTAGGTTTCCTTGGCTATTAGTTAAGTAATTAGCGTCTATAATAGGACTCACCTGATCATTATATATATGAACTTCGGCATTAGAGACACCTTGGATATCTGCGTCTTTTACGCTAATAGAAAGAATTCCTCCCCCAACGCTCTCTTCTACAGTATTGGGAACAATATCTGTAGTAAACAAAACTTCTCCTGAATTTTCCCCTGCCCACGAAACTCTTACTTCTGCTTTTTTATAATCCGTAGGAACAGAATCATCAGGCAATGCTCCATCAGAGGGATCATCAACATACACTATAGTAGTTTTTATAGTAAACTCCCCGCCATTATAAGTCTTAGTTTCTTCCTGAGACACTGATCCAGAAGGTACTCCGCCTATTGTTCCTATATTTTCATAAGATAAACTTCGGATTTCTTCAATCTTTTGATTTGCTAGAAAAATTGCCGTTGATCTTAATTTAGATTGAGCAACTACTTTTACGCTCAAAATATACATCCCTATAACTCCCCAAAAGACAATCCCGATCAAACCAATTCCTATAATGCTTTCTAGCAAGCTCATTCCTTTTTGATTGCGGCAAAAATTTAACATTTTTAAAGATTTTAGTGCATTGTGCCAATCATTGAATAGATTGGTTTTATCATTGAAACCGCAAACAGAGCAATAATTCCTCCAATAACAAGTAGAAGAATTGGTTCAATAATAGAAGCTAAATTCTGCGTTACACTCGTTACTTCTTCATCAAAAAATTCCGCCAATCTTAGTAAAACTTTGGAGGTTTGCCCTGTCTCTTCTCCCACCTCTAGCATTTGAACAAATACCGGAGGATAAACCTCTGGGAATTGAGCAATTATCGAGGAAAGTTTTTCCCCTTTCTTTACTTCTTTCGAGGCTCTTATTAAAACCTCCCTAAATTTTTCATTGGAGACTGTCTCCGAAGTAATTTGTAAAGCCTCTACGATAGATACGCCCCCAGAAATCAGGGAGCTCAAAGTCCTAGCACTATATGCAGTATTAATCTTTTTAATTAAACTCGAAACAAATGGTATTTTAAAAACAAATCTATCCCAACTATTTTTAAATTTGGGGCTTCTTTTTAGAAGAATAATAAAGCCAGCGATCAAAAGCGGAACAGCCAACAACAGGTACCAATAATCCTTGAAATAATTCCCTAAATTCATTATTAATCTTGTAGTTTTAGGGAGTTCTATGTTTAAAGACTTAAACGCTTCACTTAGTTTTGGAACAACTAAAACCAACATCACAACTCCGATCAAAATCATAGCAATTACTACTATCATAGGATACATTAGAGCTCCCTTCACTTTTGACCTCAATCTGAAATCTTTTTCCAAGTGAGAGGCAAGCGTATTTAAAACATCTGGCATGCTTCCGGTTTTTTCTCCTACTTTTATCATACTTGAGAAAATTTTGGGGAAGACTCTTGGATATTCGGCAAGAGCTTCTGAAAAAGAGTTGCCTTGAATAATTTTTTCTTTAATTTCCTGAAGGATTTTTTGAAAATATTTGTTTCTGCTCTGGGAGGTTAACACATCTAAAGATTTTGGAAGTGAAACACCAGCCGCAAGCATCACTTGTAAATTCCTGATAGCCATCATTTTTTCTTTTAAAGAAACCCTCTTTAAATTTAAAAAACCTTGCTTTTTTCTATCTAAAGAAGCTGAAATTAATAAAAAACCTTGATTCGAAAGTTTCTGAGCCAAATCTCTTATACTAACCGCCTCTTTTCTTCCAGAAATCGTTTCTCCTTCTTTGTTTTTTGCCAAATAACGATAAATAGCCATAATTACTCAATTATTACTCTTAAGACCTCTTCTATAGAAGTAATTCCCTGAGCCGCCTTTACAAATCCATCTTCTACCATTGTTCTCATTCCCTCCTTTAATGCTTGTTTTTGAATTTCTTCATCGCTCACTTCCTGGGTAATTAATTTCTTTATTGTCTCCGTAACCGACAAAACTTCAAAGATGCCTATTCTGCCTTTGTATCCCTCCTCACAACTTTTTGTTGGTTTTGGTTTGTAAAATTTAATATCGCGGATTGTTTTATTGTGCCCCTTTATCAATCCTTCTTCTTTTAAGATCTTTTTAATTCTTTCTAAATCACAATACTTTGCAATTCTTTTTACAGCTGCGCTATCCAGGCAATACTCTTCTTTTTCTTCGCAAAGCCTTCTTACCAGCCTTTGAGCAATAACTATATTAAGAGTTGAGGCAATTAAGAAGGGTTCTACTTTCATGTCTATCAATCTTGGGATTGCTCCGGCAGCGCTATTGGTATGAAGAGTGGAAAGAACAAGATGTCCGGTAAGGGCAGCATTTACTGCTAAAGAAGCTGTCTCGTTATCTCTTATCTCTCCGACCATGATAATATCAGGGTCCTGCCTTAAAAGAGATCTTAAACCGTTTGCAAAAGTCAATCCGATTTCGGGTTTAACTTGGGTCTGATTAACGCGGGGCATTCTATATTCTACCGGGTCTTCAATAGTAGAAATATTCACCTCGGGTGTATTAAGAATTTCTATCATCGAATACAAAGTAGTAGTTTTCCCTGAGCCGGTAGGACCAGTGACCAAAATCATTCCCGTAGGTTTTCGCAAAGCCATTTGAACCTCCTCTAGGTCTCTACCTCTTAATCCCAGTGTTTCCAAGTTATAACCCTTTGCTTCCTCTGGAAGAATTCTCATTACTACTTTTTCGCCGTTGATTACAGGGAGAACTGATACCCTCACAGAAAATTTATTTCCCCCGCTTTCAAATCTAAATCTTCCGTCTTGAGGCAACCTGTGTTCGTCCAGTTTTAGATCTGACAGCACCTTAATCCTTGCTACAATACCCGGAGCAATGTTTTTAGGAAGAGTCATCACTTCTCTTAAAATTCCGTCTATTCTATATCTTATTAAAAGCTCTTTCTCTGTCGGCTCTATATGAATATCAGAGGCACGATCTAAAACTGCATGCTGAAGCAAAGTGTCAACTATCTTCATTATAGGAACCTCCTGGGCAATTTTTTCTAAATTGTCCTGTTCTTCTGTTTTTGTTCCGATTGTTTTAATACCTTGTGCCTCTTTCTGAATAATCCTGCCGAATTCTGCGCTAAGAGTTTTTTTATACTGAGCAAGAGCATTTTTGACACTTCCTGGGTCAGTAAGCCGGGGTAAAATTTTCAGATTTGTTTTCTTTTTTATAAAGTCAATTGTCTGAAGATCCTCTGGATCAAGCATGGCCACTTCCAGATTTCTGCCCTTTTTCCGAAAAGCAATAATATTGTGAGCTCTGGCGATAGGCTCCGGAATGATTTCTAAAATTTCTTTGGGAATAATCTCATCTTTTAAGCTGATAAAAGGAATTCCTAGAATATATGCTTTTAGACGAATTAGGTCTTCGGGAGAAATTAATTTTTCCAAAATTAAAACATCTTCAAGTTTTTTACCTGTTTTCTTTGCTTTCTCTTCTGCCTTTTTTAAATCCTCTTCTTTGACAAGCTTTGTGTCTAGAAGAAAAAGCTTAAGTTGTTGATCTTCAACCTTCATATCTAATAAATTGATTTGCTTAAATTTTATTGAATGGCTTCTTTGATTTTTCTAATGACTTCATCGAGCTTATAATCCGACTTCACTAAATATGCCCGTGCCCCCAAACTGATGGCTCTTTCTATTTCTTGAACACCCTCTATATTAGTAAGCACTATTACCGGAATGTCTTTTGTTTTCTCACCCTCTCTTAGCCTTGCTAAGAGATCCAACCCATGCATCTTAGGCAAAACAAGATCGAGGAGGATTAAATCTGGAATCTTTTGCTGCGCTAACTTTAAACCCGTTTCTCCATCAAGAGCGCTGATAACATCGTATCCTTCTTTTCTTAAAACGCCTCCTATAGTCTTCTGTAATGTTGCCTCATCTTCTATAAATAATATTTTTTTCATAGCAGCATATTAATTCTTGGGTAAGATTATTTTAAAAGTGGTTCCTTCGCCAAGTTTTGAGGAAAAATATATTTTGCCGCCCAGCTGGTTAACAATAGTTTTTACGATAAAGAGGCCCAGTCCTGACCCGCGCGGATCTTTTTCTATAGCATTGCTTGCTCTGAAAAACCTCTGAAAAAGAAACTGCTTCGATTTATCAGGAATCCCTATGCCTGTATCCTTAATTTCGATCATGGCCTTGTTTCTTCCTTTATTTCTCGTTGTTATCCTTATCTTTCCTTTAGGCTTATTGTATCTAATCGCATTATCTAAAAGATTTTCGATGACGGTTCTTAGCAAATCCTGTGATTGCCTTATCTCAATTTTATCAGGATTAAAATCAAGTTCTACTTCAAGATTAGAAGCATCTATTAAAGGAGCAAAATTTTTCACTACTTCTCCTATTGTTTTATTGAGTTCAAAAGAACGCTTAGGGAAAGCCCTAAGGTTTTTAATTTTGGCAACAATTACCAGATCATTAATTAAGTTCTCCATGCGCTGAATATTTTCTTCCATTAGCCCAAAATATTCTTTGCAGGAAGAAGGAAGCTGCTTAATTTCTTTTTCTTTTTCAGCGCTTTCCAGCAACCATTTAAGATTAGTAATTGGAGCCCGAAGCTGGTGGGAAACGATATTGGAAAAATCCTCTTTGAGCCTATTTACCTCTACTAGATCTTCCAAACTTCGGGTGATCACATAGGAAATAACAAACAAAATTGCAGAAATGGCAGAAACTACTAGGGCAATAATGCGTGGATCATCAATATATTTTTGACCCAAAAAATAGAAAAAAATAGTTGAAGCAATATTAATAACGCCCATTACCAAGAACAAGAACTGAGGACACTGCCACAAAGAAAGACCTAAATCTTTACAGTTTGAGATAAATTTTATTCTCATAGTTTTATTTTATCATATTGTTTCAATCCGTGTCGACCTCTCGACTTCTCGACATTTCGATATTTTGATATTCTGATCCTTGCTTGAAATTATCATCGTTTTCTGATAATCTTGTGTATATAATAAATTATTAAAACTTAATATGCCTATCAGTAAATCTGCTAAAAAATCTTTGCGGCAAAATACCAAAAGGAGAAAAAGAAATCTCTGGTATAAAAAAAGAATGAAATCCTTAATCAAAGAATTCCATTCTTTAATTCATGCAAACAAAAAGGAAGAAGCAGAAAAACTTCTCCCCAATATTTTCAAAATAATCGACAAATCAGCCAAGGTTGGGATTCTAAAAAAAAGGACTGCTGCAAGAAAAAAATCAAAAATCACCAAAAAAACGATCTAATTTTAGGTTTCCAAAATTAACAGCTCGAGCGCTTCCAGTAAATCCATTTTTCCTGTTTTCACGGCTAAATCTATTTTGAATAACTTTCGATAGATTTTTTTTAGTTTTTCAAGATCAAAAAGGTAGGCTAATTCTTGTGTTTTTTTTATTTGAAAAAAAGACATTCCGGATTCCTGAACAAAACGGGAGAGGGTTTTCCCTTCTTGATACATAATCAAGTTTCTAAACTGAAAATTAATCATTGCTAAAAGATAAAAAGGCGAGTCTCCTTTTTGAAGATGTTTGTTAATAAGGTTAAGCGCTGTTTTTTTATGTCTTTTAGCGATTGCCTCTATCATTTTAAAAACATCTGCCTCACTTTCTGGCTTAACAAGTTTTAACACATCCTGAGTTTCTATCTTTCTCTCAAAAAACTTATAAGCTTTTAATTTTGTCAGCTCGCTTGCAAAACGCTCCGGACGAGAATTTAAAAATTCTATAAGAGTGTCTAGGGCTATATCTTCTATATAAAAATTTTCTTTTTTTAGATCATTTCTGATGATCTTTTTTATGTCTCTTTCACCCGACAAAGAAAATTGAAATACTTTACCTATTTTTTGAATTTTCTTAAAGAGTTTATCTTTTGAAGAAATCTCCTTGTTTTCAAAAATAACAATCTCTTGATTCTGAAGTTTCTCTATCCCCTTTTGAAATTTCTCCTTCAGGGATTTTCTTCCCCACAAAGAGTTTATTACAAAAAGCTTTTTCTCCCCAAAAAGAGATTGCACTCTGAATTCTTTCAAAAACTGCTTAACATCTGTATAATCTTTATCGAGAAGTTCTGGAACAAAACCTTTCTTTTTATAGACATCTATTAGCTCCTGCTTTTTTTTCTTAGACAAATATGTGTTTTTCCCACAAATTAAATAAATCATAGTTTTTGACATTTGGGACAAAAGTAGGTTGAACGTGACCCTATTTTTCTTCGCTCTATTTTTGTGCCACAAACATAACAAGGCATTCCTTCTCGTCTATACACCT
This sequence comes from bacterium, assembly GCA_021161645.1. Lineage (GTDB taxonomy): Bacteria > Patescibacteriota > Minisyncoccia > Minisyncoccales > PEYH01 > JAGHAC01. The sequence goes on along the minus strand of JAGHAC010000046.1, from coordinate 30,125 downwards.
TTCTTTCTTTATCAAACCCTCCTTTTCTGCCATCAGGCCTTCGATAATCAGAAATACTTTCTCCACCCAATCTAATTGCTTTTTTTAACACGCTTTTTATGTTACGATAAATTTTTTTGAGCTCCTTTTCCTGAAGAGTGTTGGCTGATTTGAAAGGATGAACCCCTGCCCGAAAAAGAATCTCATCAGAATAAATATTGCCTATTCCTGAAATTGTCTTTTGATCCATAAGAACCTGCTTGATTTTTCTTTTTTGTTTTTGAATTATCTGTCTAAATTTATCAAAAGTGAAGTTTTTATCTAAAGGATCTGGGCCCAGCTGTTTTAAATCTTTAAGGTTCTCTAATTCTCTTTCTGTTAAAAGTTCTATTCTGCCAAATTTCCTCAAGTCAGAAAAAGCAATCATTAACCCATTATCCAGAAAAAAGATAATATGTATAAATCTGTTCATTGGATCTTCTAAAGGTCCCTTTTGTAAAGAAGCCCATTCTCCTTTCTCTCTTTTCCATCGGCCCACAAGTAAATGTCCTGTAAGCTTTTGATGAATTAAAAGTCTCTTTTTCCCTGTTAAATAGAAAATAATAAACTTGCCCTTTCTTTTAATATCTATAATTTTTTTCCCTTTAATCTCCTTTCTAAATTCTGCAAGGCTTGGCTTCTTTATAAGCTTGGGGGCATCTGTCCATATATCAAGAAAAGTCCTTTGAAGGACTTTTCTTTTTAAATCTAAAACCGTTGTTTCTACTTCGGGAAGTTCTGGCATGAAGCTATTTATTCTTTGCTAAAACCAGCTTAATCTTTTCTACGATCTCTTCTGGAGTAAAGTGGGCTTTAATAAGAAAATCTACCGCTCCCAGATTAAGCCCTTTTTCTATCTCATCCTTCTGCCCTAAATTTGAAAGAATAACTACGGGTATGTTCTCTGTTTTGTGGTTTTCCTTGGCCTCTTTTAATACCTGGAAACCATCTATGCCTGGGAGAATAAGATCTAACAAAACAAGGTCTGGATTTACTTCCCCAATCTTTTTCAACCCCTCCTCTCCATCTATCGCTTCTTCAATATCATATCCCTCTTTCATTAACTTCTTTGCTATTAACTCTCTTAGAAATTTGTCGTCCTCAATAATAAGTATTTTTTGGCTCATATGAAATTAAATTTTAATTTAATTATAATCGCTATCTGTTCTTTCGAGCACATTAAAAACTTTGCTAATAACTTCTTTGGGGTCGAATTCCGTCTTAATTAACCAATCTTTTGCTCCTAACTGCTTTGCTTTGTCCAATTCAACAGGCTGACCGGAGTTGGAAATTATAATCACGGGTATATCTTTTATCGAAGGATCCTTCTGCATTTCTTCCATCACTTCAAAACCGCCCATTTTTGGCATCACAATGTCCAGCAAGATGAGATCGGGGTTTATTTCCCTAATCGCCGCAAGCCCTGCTTCCCCATCGGATGCAGTAAATACCTTAAATCCCAAGGCTCGTAATTTTTCTCTTAAAAGATCTAGTAGAATTTCTTCGTCTTCTATGATTAATATTTTTTTGTCCATAGTTGTTAATTCTTAATTTTAAAAATTAACGCATCTTTTGATATTATATCACTCAAAAAGAAAGTGGTAAAGTAAAATAAAAAATTGTTCCTTTATTTTCCTGAGACTTAAACCAAATTTTGCCGCCATGCGCTTCTATAATATTTTTTGTAATAAAAAGACCCAACCCCGTTCCTTCTGTCTGCATCCTGACAACATTTGCCCCTCTAAAAAATTTTGTAAAGATTCTCTCTTGCTGATCTTTAGGAATCCCCACTCCTGTATCTCTAACAGAAAAAACAAGCTCGTGTCTCCTTTTTCTCTCCTTAACAGAAACTTCTACCTTTCCTTTTTCTGGTGTATATTTAAGAGCGTTTTCTATTAGGTTTTTTACCGCCAAACTTATCTTTTCTACATCCACTTTTACTATTTTTTTACCCTCAGAAATTTCTAGCTTAAATTCAATTTTCTTTTGGCGAGCATACTCTTTTAACGAATTATATACAGATTCCACAATTTCTGAGAATTCCACAATTTTGGGCTCATAAACAAACCTTCCTTCTTCTATTCTGGCAACATTTAGAAGATCGTTCACCAAATTAATCATCCTTTCGTTTGTCTGATATGCTTTTAAAACAAGATCTTTTTCTTCTCTGTTGAATTCTTTTTCTTCTTTTAAAAGGCTTAAACTCCATTTAATAATCGAAAGCGGCGTTCTTAGTTGATGGGCGGCAACAGATACAAATTGACTCTTCATCTGCTCTATTAATTTTTCTCTTGAAATATCGTGCAAAATAACCAAAATAAGATTTTCTTTCCCCTGCGACTCAACTATGGTGGTGGTGATCTCTAAGAAAAACGATTTGCTTATTGCCATCTCCTTTCTAAAAACCTCCTTCATCCCCTCTCCCGCTGTCTTAAAGAGTTGGGCCCACCTTCGGTTTTTTTTCTTCAGTACTCGGATATCTTTCCCCAAGACCTCTGCGGCTTTTGTCTTTAAAAATTCCTCTGCCTTAGGATTAATTAAAATCAATTTTTTCGTTTTATTAAAAGCCAACATCCCATCTACAAAATTCTTAATAATCACTTCTGTTTTTTTTCTTTCTTCTTCGGCTCGTCGACGAGCCTCCTCTGTATCTTCTAATATATTTAAAAGAGCTTTTCGAGACTTCTCCAGCTCTTTCGTTCTCTGGACAATCTTTTGTTCTGTTTCATCTTGAATTTTCTTCAGCTTACTAATATCAGTTATTCCAACAAAAAAACCTACAATGTTTCCTCGAGCATCTCTCCTTACTGCAAAAGAGACATTTACAGCAACTTCTTTCTCTTCTCTTGTAATTAAGGTCAATTCTACATTCTTTATTTCTATCTCTTTTAGATTTAACAACTCTGTCTGAATTCCCTTTATTTTCTCCTTCTCTAAAAAAATCTTCTCCAGTCTTTCTCCAACAATTTCTACCTGGGTGTATCCGGTAAGCTTTTCAAATGATTTATTGGTGTTGCTTATAACCCACGAAGGATTTAGATCGCAAACCGCTATAGGTAAAAAAGAAAAAAGGTCATCTAAATATGATGAGACATTTAACAAATCTTCTTTTGTTTCCCTCATCTCTTTTTTAAGCTCTGCAACCTTTTTATGAAATAAAAAAGAAAACATATTTTTTATTTCCAGCTTATTACATATTCATGATAAGCATCATTTCTAAAAACACATTTTGTCTCCTCCACCGAAATCTCCTTCTTACCTAAAACTAGTTGAGCTATCTGTAAAAAATAACCTCTATGATATTGACACATTATTGGATGAAATTTATAACCCCTAATTCTTATCACTGCATACTTTTCAATTTCATCAAACTCAACTGCTTCAAGTTCACCGAAATCAAAATGTTTTGCCCAATATCGAGGACTTTCTTCAAAACATCTCTTTGGCGAAATAAAATATCTGGTTAAAATTTTAATAAAAAAAGAAAGTTTTACCGCTGCTTTTCCCATATCAAAAACACCTTTCTCGTCCAGCCCCAAAATTTCTTTTGCTAAAAGAACAATTATCACGCTGATCGCCTCTGGATACATCTCCATGGGCTTGACTTTTTCTAACTCGAATTTTATTCTAATTTCTTTCATTCTCTTTTTAAGTTTCTTCACTGCTCCCTCTCCTCCTTTAATTTTGACATAATCTATGTCTGCCAAAATTACACTTCCCTTTACATTGCCGGAAATCTTCATTAAACGTCTCACTTCTTTCTGACTAAGTCTATCCTCCATATTAAAGATTAATGCTTTGAGTTGTTTAAATTTTTTGACCTGCACCTCTCTAGTTCTTTTTCAAGCTGGCGGATTTTCTTCTTTAATTCTATCATTTTCATTTCCCTTCCTATTGTAAGCTTATGAAATCTCTCTAGCTGGTTCACCCTTTCCTGCAATTCCTTTGTTCTTTCTTTTACTTGAGCATCTAAAGTTTCTGCCAACTCCTCAAGCTCTCTGGTTCTTGCTCTCACCTTGATTTCCAGAACCTTTTTTTCCTCCTCTAGCTGATCTTTGGTTTTTTTGAGTTGCTCTATCATAAAATTAAACTCTTTCCCAAGCTGAGCTAATTCGTCGTTCCCTTTCACCCCCACTCTTATATTTAAATCGCCGGCGGCAGCTCTTTTAACCACCTTAACTAATTCTCGAATAGGAGAAACGATTCTTTGAGTAAAGATTACTGCAAAAAACATTGTCATTAGTACCACAAAAATAAAAGTAGAGGCTGACACAATCCATGTATTAAAGATGTTTGCCTCTATATTACTAAACGTTTCAATTGAAACCATTTCTCTCAAAGGATCTATTGCTGTCTCATATCCGCGATGAATAATGTATGCAAAAATTAGGTTTGAAAAAACCGAAATTATTAGCACACCGTAAAAGATTCTAAAAAAGATACTTCCTTGTTTTGTTCTTTGTATTGCTTTCATTACTCTAATAATATCAAATGTTTTTGTTTTTTAAAATAAATTGCTAGACAAGTTTTTGTTGGATTGATTCTTGACTATTAGATAATTGCTCTTCTTCTGTTTTAGAATTAAAAATCTCTGGAAGCCTTTTGATTAAGCTAAAAAACTCAAATTCCTCTAAGATCTTCTTTGCCTTAGATAAATTCTCTTTATCAATTCTACATTCTTGCAAATTAAAATTTATAGGAGCGTCTTTTCTAATCTCAACGAGTTTTCTCGAAAAAAAAGCCTCTTCTTTTGAGCGCATTAACTGCTCCCTTACCCTCGGAGATATTTTTTTTGTAATATCGCGATTCTCTTCTATTGCTTTGTAAAGATTTTCTAAAGAGCCAAACTGCTTAACTAAATTAATAGCTGTTTTTTCTCCTATGCCAGAAATCCCTGGAATATTGTCTGAAGGATCCCCCCTCAGAGCCTTAAAATCAATTAATTGCTCAGGTTCTATCTGATATCTTTTTTTAACTTCTTCTTTATCGTATAAAACCGCCTCTTTAATACCTCTTTTCAGAAGAAGAACTTTTGTCTGATTATCGATCAACTGAAGCGCATCTAAGTCTCCTGTTGTAATAATTACCTCTATTTTGGGGAAAATCTGTTTTTTTTCTGCCAATTTTACAATTGTGCCTATAAGATCGTCTGCCTCATAACCCTTAAGCTCAAAAAATTTAATTCCGAAAGCCCTAAGAACTTTTTTTACCTCTGGTATTTGCTCATACAGTTCGTCAGGCGCCTTTTTTCTTTTAGCTTTGTATTCTTTATAAATTTTATCTCTGAAGGTCGGAGCGGGGAAATCAAAAGCAACAATCGCAAAATCCGGTTTAAAGTCCTTAAATACCCTCCACAAGATTAAAAGAAAGCCATAAACAGCATTAACAACCTTGCCTGATTTTGTGGTAAGTTTTGGTAACGCATGATAAGCACGATGGACTATCGCATTGCCATCTATAATGATTATTTTCTTCTTTTCCATAAAAGAGAATATTAATTTTTCCCGCACCAAGAACTATAAATTCTTCTCTTCTTTAAATCTACAAACTCAAAACGGATCCAAATGGTGTCTTCGGGAAGTATTTCTCTAATTTTTTCAGCCCATTCAATAATAATAATATTTCTTGTGTCTTTTATTAATCTTTTTATTCCTATGCTTTTAAGATCTTTTGAAGATTTAATTCGATAACAATCTATGTGGCAGAAATAGCTACTCTTTACTGCTGGAATTGGATATCTTTTTATAATCACAAATGTAGGGCTTAAAATTTTTCTTTCAATGCCCAGTCCCTTAGCAAATCCTTGAGCAAAAGTTGTTTTCCCGCCGCCTAAATCTCCCTCCAAAGCTATGACTATTGCCTGTTTTCTTAGATTTTTGTTTAAGAAACCACAATTTAAAACTTTGCGGGCAAAAATTTTACCCATTTTGCGGGTTTCTCGTGCTGAAAGAGAAGCACACAATAATTTTTTCTTGTTATTTGCTTTAGATTTCATTAAATCTCACAAAATTGACTTTTGGAATCTTTGGAATTAAATTGAAAAAGATTATGGACGAACTTCAAGAGATTAGACAAAAAATAATCAACTCTCAGTCTGTGCTTTTAGTTACCAAAAGTGGTAAATTAACTTTAGATTTAATATCTGCGTTTTTTTGCCTTTTTTACACTCTAAAAAGGATTGGCAAAAAAGTAAATATTTATCCGGAAACAATCAAGAATAAATTCTCTCTTTTGCCTCACCCTATCGATAACCTTGATACCTATATTCTGGAAATCTCACCTCCAAACAATATCTCTGAACTGTATTATCAAAAAAGCTCCGAATCTTTCCGATTGCTAATTACCTTATCAAAAAACTCCTCCTCTTCTAACAACATTCGTCTTTTTTCTTTAGAAGACGATCCTCTAAATTTAAATGTTGATTTAATTATTTCTCTTGGAGTAAGAAATTTAGAAGAGTTAGGAGAATATTATGAAAAAAACTTTAAAACATTTTTTGAGGGTTTCATTTTGAATATAGATAACCAAAAAGACAATTTTAATTTTGGGCAAATAAATTGGATAAAAAAGGATATGGCTCTTTCGGAAATAGTTCATCAACTGGCCATAAATCTTTTGCCAAAAACAGAAGATAAAATTTTGCTAGAAAATCTTTTTGTAGGAATAATTGACTATTACAAAAAAGATCCCGAAAAAATATTACAGGTTTTTACCCTTGCCCAAAGAAATGCTTTAGAAATAAAAAATATTCTAAGGCTCTTTTTGAGAAATCCTAATCCCGAAGTTTTGACTTTTTCTGAGAAAGTATTAAAAAGAATTAAAGTAATAGGCGAAAACAATATTCCTTTAGTGATCTTAACCAAAAAGGAATTCGCTGATATAGATCGTCAAAAAATTATTTATCTTATTAAAATGCTTCGCGTTCAAGTATTCAATTTCCCCTCTCTTCTAATTTTATGGGAGTCCCATGCTGACTTATCATCTCTTGGAGGGGTTTTTTATTTTCCAGAAAAAGAAACATTGGTTAGACTTGCTTCTAAATTTGGAGGGCAAACCAATGGAAAAGCCCTTCTCTTCCAAATACCGAAAGAAAAAAAGGAGAAACTAATACAAGAAATTTCAAGCTGTTGAATTCTATGGTAACAATAACAGACAAAATTGTTATACCTCCAGAAATTCAGAAACTGGCTCAAAAAGAAATCGAAAGCGTTTCTGATTTTGCCAAAGAAATAGAAAAATTTCTTGATAAAGATATTAGTGATCTTCTCGGCTTGATCTTGACTGGATCAATTCATTTATTTGCTTCAGACATTCATCTAGAACCACAGGAAGAAAGTGTTCGTTTAAGAATCCGGTTAGACGGAATGCTACAAGATGTTTTCTCTTTTCGAGTAGAAACATACCATCTTTTGCTTTCGCGAATAAAATTGTTGGCGGGACTAAAACTAAACATTCACGATAGGGCCCAAGATGGAAGTTTTTCCGTTGCTCTACCTCAATTAGAAATAGAAATTAGAACTTCTGTCCTGCCTGCAGATTATGGAGAATCTATCGTAATGAGAATTCTCAACCCTCAAAGTTTAAAAAACATTGAAGAATTGGGGTTAAGAAAAGATCTTCTAGAATTATTTAAAAATGAAATCCAGAAACCAAACGGAATGATTATTGTGACTGGTCCTACTGGTTCAGGAAAAACTACTACTTTGTATGCTTTCCTGCGCTTCCTTCAAAAGCCTGAGATTAAAATTATTACTATCGAAGATCCAATTGAGTACAGATTAGAAGGAATCTCGCAAACAGAAGTTCACCCAGAAAAAGGATACGATTTTGCAAATGGCCTTAGGTCCATTGTTCGTCAAGATCCGGATGTTATTCTAGTAGGAGAAATCAGAGATAAAGAAACCGCTGAAATTGCTCTACAGGCTGCTCTTACCGGACATCTTGTTTTTTCTACTCTTCATACAAACGATGCTCCGGGTGCTATTCCAAGACTGGCATCTTTGGGAGCAAATCCTATTAATATTGCACCGGCAATTAATATGGTTATTGCCCAAAGATTGGTAAGAAAAATTTGTCCAAAATGTGCTCTCCCTAGAAAAATTAGTCCTGAAGAATTCCAAATGTTAAAATCAGAATTCTCTAACTTACCCAAAGATATTAAAATTCCTAAAATTTCTCAGGATTTAGAAGTTATGGAAGCAAAAGGTTGCAAATACTGCAACTTTACTGGTTATAAAGGAAGAGTGGGCATTTTTGAAGCTTTTTTAGTAGATTCTGAAATGGAAGACCTGATTCTTAAAAAACCATCTGTCTCCGAGATGAGAAAACTGGCGGAGAAAAGAGGAATGGTTTCTATGTATAAAGATGGTTTGATAAAGGTTATAGAGAAAATTACCACCATAGAAGAGGTAAAAAGAGTAGCCATGGAAAGATAACAACTTAAAAATTTAAAATCCCTGACTGGAAATCTTGGAAAGCAACCAAAACCAGAATTTTTCCGAGGCATAGCCCAGCCAGAGCCAGGCTACCCAGTAGCTAAGAAAAATTCCTCTTCCAGTCAGGGACTTAACATATTATAGCAAACATCAAAATGTCTGTCAAGGGAGAAACCCCACGCGCAACCGAGGAGACAATAGATGCTGTTTTACGGCCTCAAAAATGGGAAGAGTATATTGGACAGGAACGGGTTAAAAAAAACCTGAAAGTTATTATTGAGGCGGCAAAAAAAAGAAAGGAAAATCCAGATCATCTCCTCTTCTATGGATCTCCTGGATTAGGTAAAACAACGCTTGCTTATCTTATTGCTAAAGAGCTAAAGACAAATATCAGAATTACTGCCGGTCCTATGATTGAAAAACCCGGAGATTTGGCAGCTCTTCTTACTAACCTATCAGAAGGAGACATTCTTTTTATAGATGAAATTCATAGACTAAGTAAAACATGTGAAGAGTTGATCTATCCTGCAATGGAAGATTTTAAATTGCACCTTATGGCCGGCAGAGGAGTTATGGCAAGAACAATTGAACTCAAGCTCCCAAAATTTACTCTTATAGGAGCAACAACAAGAATAGCTCTTTTATCTTCTCCTTTAAGAAGTCGTTTTGGAGCCACTTTTCAATTAAATTTCTACACAAAAGAAGATATCAAAAAAATCATCGGACGTTCTGCCAAAATTCTCGGGGTAGAAATAACTGAGAAAGCCGTAGAATTCATTTCGGAAAGATGTCGTTTTACGCCTCGAGTAGCAAACAGACTTTTAAAAAGGCTTCGCGATTTCGCCCAGATTGAAGGAAATGGTATTATTGACAAACAAATAGCCATTTTAGGGTTTGAGGCTATGGGAATTGATAAACTGGGATTAGAAGAAGCAGATCGAAAAATTTTAAGGGCGATAATCCAAAAGTTTAATGGCGGGCCCGTAGGAATTCAAGCATTAGCAGCAACAGTAGGAGAAGAAATTGACACTATCTTAGAAATATATGAGCCTTACCTCCTTCAGTTAGGGCTTTTAAAAAGAACCCAACGGGGCAGAATAGCAACCGACCTTGCTTACACCCATTTGGGAATTTCTTCTAAAAATAGCCAAATGTCTTTCTAAAAATTATTTTAAAAGCAAGCGTGTCAAAAGTCATATTGTCAAAGATTATATCAAAAATATTCTTTTTTATTTCTGTAAGTCTGTTTTGGCAAACCTCAACCTGTTGGGCTAAGGTAGAATCGGTTGTAATAAACGAAATCGCCTGGGCGGGAAGTAAAAATGACTATACCAAAGAGTGGATCGAGCTTTATAATCCCACCGACAAAAACATAAATATAAATGGTTGGCGGCTTATAGACAGGCTTGGGAAAATAAATATTGTTCTTAAGGGAAAAATTACGCCTTTTTCTTTTTTTACTTTAGAAAGAACTTCGGAAGAAACACTACCTGATATTAAGGCGGATTTTATTTATACTGGCGCGTTAAAAAATAGCGGAGGATATTTGATGCTAATAAACAAAAGGGGTAAAATAGTTGACGAAGTTAACTGTAAAGAAGGATGGTTTGCGGGAGACAATAAGACAAAAAGAACTATGGAAAGAAGAAGTGCTTATGTGCCGGGATCAGATCCTAAAAACTGGCAAACTAGTATTTATCCTAGCGGAACTCCAAAAAGAAAAAACTTAGTTCTTTCCCTCAAAAAACAAGCAGAAAATACCCCAGATAAAGAGAGAATAAGCCTAAAAACCTTTTCTGCCAAAAACTCCTTTCTCTCTCAACTTCTCTTGGCAAATATCTCCTCCTTTTCTTTGACTTTTCTCTTTTCTAAATTTAAATTTAATAGAAGGAAGAAAAATTATTAATTTTACATATGTCTGGTCACAGCCATTGGCATGGTATAAAACATAAAAAAGAGCTTGAAGATAAAAAAAGAGCCCAAATCTTTTCTAAGTTGGCGCGGGTTATTAGTGTTGCTGCGAGAGATGGTGCTGATCCGGAAACCAATTCTCGGTTAAGAATGGCTATTGAAAGAGCTAAGGAATTTAGAATGCCAAATGAAAATATTGAAAGAGCTATTCAGCGAGGCGCAGGAAAGATTGAGGGAGAAAGCTTAGAAGAATTTACCTTCGATGCTTTGGGACCAGGAGGGAAAATAGCAATCATTATTGAGGGCATCACGAATAATAAAAATCGAACTCTGAATGAAATTAAAAACATTCTCGCGAAACACAACGGAAAACTAGCGCAGGAAGGATCCCAACGATGGATGTTTTATAAATCAGGAATAATCACCGTTGACACAGAAAATAAAGAGAAGGAAAGCGTTGAACTTCAAGCAATAGAAGCTGGAGCAGAAGACTTAAAATGGCAAGATTCTGTATTAGAAATCTACACCAAACCGGATCAATTAGAAAAAGTAAAAGACAACTTAAAAAATCTCAATCTAAAAATAGAGTCGGCAGCTCTTGGCTGGGTGCCAAAAGAAGAGATAGAAGTTCCAGAAGAAACAAAAAGACAGGCGGAAAAACTATTTGAGGCGTTGAACGAAAATGATGATGTGCAGGAAATTTACTCTAATATTAAGCTCTCTTAAAATATGATTATCTTGGGCATAGATCCTGGGACAGCAACTACTGGCTACGGACTGATAAGATTCAGTAAAAAAACAGGAAAATTAAGCTTAATCGAATATGGTTGCATCTATACTACCCCGAATTTCTCAGACGCTCAAAGGCTTAATCAAACATATAAGAAACTGAAACAGATAGTTAAAAAAAACAAACCCGATATTCTAGCAATAGAAAGTGTTTTTTTCTTTAAAAATTCAAAAACAGCTATAAAAGTAAGTCAAACTAAGGGAGTAATTTTATTTTGGGCGGCAAAAAACAAAATTCCAGTTTATGAGTTTAGCCCTCTTCAAGTTAAACTAAACATTGTAGGTTATGGTCGCGCTCAAAAAAAACAAATCCAAAGAATGATACAAGAAATGTTTCAGCTGAAGGAAATCCCGAAGCCAGATGATGCTGCTGACGCCATAGCCATTGCTGTATGTTGCTCAACAATAATTAAAAATCAAAAATGTGAAAAAAGTGCTTGACAGGCTCTTTTCAAAAAATATAATTACTTTATAGACCACAAAGGTCGTTTTAAATTAAAAAATAAGCTTTTAAATTTATGGAATATAAAGCAGATTTATTCCTGACCAATCAGGAAGAATTAGAAGAGGAATCTGACGAAGAAATAACCGAAGAAGGCACTGAAGAAACAGAAGGAGAAGAAGAAACAGGAGAAAACTGGGAAGAAGAAGGTGAAGAAGAGCTAGAAGAAGACGAAGGTTCAGATGAGTCAGATGAATGGGAAGAAGGAAAAGAAGAAGCTTAATTATCTTCTTAAAACCCCCTCGCTTGAAGCGAGGGGGTTTTGTTTATAATATATAAATATGCTTAACAAAAAGAGAGATAAAAAAATTATTGTCACAAAAAAAAGACCTTTCTTTATAATCTTAAAATTTTTTCTTTTGTTTGTTACTTTCTTTATTGTTGCAGGGCTGGGAATTTTCATTTATTACGCTAAAGACCTTCCCCGTCCAGAAGTTTTTGAGGAAAGACAGCTAGCTTTGCCTACAAAAATATATGATCGCACAGGCAAGGTGCTTCTTTATACAATTTATGGAGAAGAACGAAGAGAACCAGTAAAACTAAGCGAGATTTCGCCTTATTTAATTAAGGCTGTACTTGCCGCAGAAGATAAAAATTTTTATAAACATCATGGCATAGACTTCCAGGGAATTCTTAGGGCCATTTTGATTAACCTAAAAATTAAAAAACCTACCTACGGAGGATCAACTATTTCTCAACAACTAATACGCTCCACTTTTCTTACTTCCCAAAAAACCGTTACTCGAAAAATAAGAGAAATAATTTTAACCTTGGAGTTAGAGAGACGATATTCAAAGGATCAAATTTTAGAATGGTATCTTAATCAAATATCTTTTGGTCCCAATATTTATGGAGTCGAAGAAGCCGCTCAATCCTACTTTAACAAACCTGCTAAAGAATTAACTTTACCAGAAGCAGCTCTCCTAGCTTCTACTATTAAAGCACCGAGTTTCTATTGGCAACACCGCCAGGAACTTTTAAAACGCAAAGATGATACTCTTACGAAAATGCTTGAAGATCATTTTATTACCCAAGAGGAATACCAAAAAGCAAAAAACGAAGATATTATATTTAGCGAATATAAAGATAAGATAAAAGCTCCCCACTTTGTTTTGTATGTTAAGGACTATCTTGAAAAAAAATACGGTTCTGAGTATCTCAAAGAAGCAGGCTTGAATGTTTATACCACTTTAGATTGGGACTTGTACCAAAAAACAAAAGAAATTATCCAAAAAAACGATGAATTTTTAAAATCATACGGTGCCTATAATGCCTCGGTAGTGATTTTAAATCCTTATACTGGGGAAATTCTTACAATGATTGGATCTAAAGATTATTTTGGAAAACCGTATCCTGAAAAATGTACACCTGGAAAAAATTGCTTATTTGAACCAAAAGTAAATGTTGCTGTTTATGGAATTGGTCAGCAACCAGGCTCTGCTTTAAAGCCTATTATTTATGTTACTGCTTTTCAAAAAGGTTATAGTGACAAAACTATAGTTGTTGACGAGCTCACCAATTTTGGCAAATGGGGTAACAAATACTACATTCCTCAAAACTATGACGGAAAATTTAGAGGTCCCGTGACCTTAAGGCAAGCTCTTGCCCAATCTTTAAATATCCCTGCTGTTAAAGTTTTGTTATATCTAGCTGGCATCGAAGACAGTTTAAGAACAGCGAAAATGATGGGAATTACTACTCTTGATAAGCCTGGGGCATTTTATGGTCCAGCATTAGTTCTAGGTGGAGGAGAAGTCAAATTACTTGAGCTAACCAGCGCTTACGGAGTTTTTACCACTGAAGGATTGAAAACCCAAACCAAGGCGGTAATAAAAATTTTAGACAACAGAGGACGAATCATAGAAGATAATACTCAGACAAGCCTAAGAAGAATTTTGGACAAAAACGCCTGTCAGCTAATCAACAGTATTCTCTCTGATAACAAAGCACGTGCGCCAATGTTCGGTATTAACTCTCCTCTTTATTTTCCTGGACATTGGGTAGCTGCCAAAACTGGTACCACAGACAGCTTTCGCGATGCTTGGGTTGTTGGTTATTCCAAGTCAACAGTTGTAGGAATATGGGTAGGTAATAACGATAATACTCCTATGGCAAAAAAACCGGCTGTAACGATTGCCGGTCCTATCTGGCACCAAATAATGCTAGAAGTATTGAAAAGATTCAAGCAATAGCAATTTAGAATCTAGAAGTTTAGAGTTTAAGGTTTCTAAAGTTTTATGTAGGTTTAATCGGCATTAGGATATAGAGAAAACTAGAATCTTCTTGTGATTTAATGAGCCCCGGACCATCTTCACCGTTTAATCCTATATATATTTCATCTCCTTTAATTTTAGAAATTCCTTCAAGTAAAAACTTGTAATTGAAGCATATCTTCGTTTTTTCTCCATTAATCTTTGCCGGAAGAGTAAATTGAGTAGAACCCACATCCGTATTCTCGGTTAAAATCTCTATTCTCTTATCTTTAGCATCAACCTTCAAATTTACTTCATTACCCCTTCCAGCAAAAATGCTTGCCGCCTTTAGATAATTCAAAAATTGAGACTTATCTGCTAAAATTTCTGTCTTCGACTCCTTGGGAATTATATCTTGATAATTAGGAAACTCTCCTTCTATTAACCTCGAAATTAATTGGGTCTGTGGCGTTTCTGATTCAAAGAAATAATTCTCTACCAAAACCTGATTGGAAGTAAAAAATATCTTAATTTTTTGCCCCGATTCATTGAAAATTCCTGTAATTTCCCTAGCAGCACTTCTTGGAAGAATAAAAGCCTTCTCTTCTTTAAGATTTCCTTGAGAAGTTTGATAATTAAGGGTTTTCTCCGCCAACCTAAAACTATCTGTGGCAACAATCTTTACATTTTTTTCCGAAAAGAAAAAATAAACACCAGTAAGTTCTGGCCTCACTTGAGTTGTGCTACAAAAATCAATTACCTGAGAAATACTTGTTGTAAACGATAAAGGATCAATCTCGATCCACTCATTCTTTTCAATTTTAGGAATAATAGGAAAATCTTTTGGATCTAATCCTTTTATTTCTGTTTTATAGTTTTCTCCGCTTAATATTAAAATTTTATCTTTTATTTCTAGATTGATTTTTTGATCTGACAAAAAAGATAAAAGATTCGAAAATAATTTTACAGGCACTGTAATTTCTTGCTCTTTATCCGTCTTTGCTAATATCCAATGATAGATTGCTGTTTCTAAATCCGTAGTCGCAAGCCTTAACGAATTTTTTTCTGTTTTTAAATAAACATTGTTTAAAATTGGAAGAACTAAATTTTTTCCTGTGATTCTTTCTACAATCTGAAGACCTTTTTTTAAATTTTCTCGCAAAACTTCTATAGCCATAATTTTAATTTAATTTTAATTAGATTATTACTACTATTAGATTTTATGTTTTCTGATTGTTTTTGTGTAAAAATAAGATAGAATCAATTAAATTAGGTAGGAAAACTTTGTGGAAATTTCAGGAAAAAATTGGGTATTATTGTGGAAGAAAATATGAAAAAATATTAGACAAAATTTCTTCACGTTTTCTTCAGACATTCTTCTTAATTTTTCCACTTCTTTTTAACACTTTATAAGGTATAAATTCTTTCTTTGATGATGTTTATTTCCTCTGAGAAACTTTCATTCTCTTCAATTTCTTTAGCGATTTTTTCGTAGGCGTAGATGGCAGTGGTATGGTCTTTTCCTCCAAACTTTTTCCCAATAGTTGGAAAGGCGAGTTTAACTTCTTCTCTTAATAAATACATTGCTATTTGTCTTGGTCTTACAATTTCTTGTTTTCTTGTTTTCTGAAAGAGATCTTTGGATTTGAGGTTGTAAAATTCAGCTACAATATCTATTACTTTTTGAAAGCTCACCCTTTTAGCTTGAGGTTTTATGATTCTTTTAAGCAACTTTTTAGCAGTTTCCAGATCTACGGTTTGGTTATTGATTTTTTGATAAATAATGAGTCTGTTAAGCGCTCCCTCAAGTTCTCTTATATTGCTTTGGATATTCTCGGCAATATATTCTAAGATTTGGTCGTCAAAAAAGATGTTTTTTTCCTGCATTTTTTGTTTCAAAATAGCGACTCGCGACTCAAAATCCGGAATGCTGATATCTGCAATCATTCCTCCCTCAAATCTTGATCTTAATCTTTCTTCTAGAGCGGAAATTGCCTTTGGTGGACGATCAGAAGAGAGAATAATCTGTTTATTCGCCTCATAGAGTGAATTAAAAATATGAAAGAATTCTTCTTGGGTTTTTTCTTTGCCTGAGAGAAATTGAATGTCGTCTATGATTAAAAGATCGATTTGATGATAGGATCTTTTGAAGCGGTCTATTGTTTGATTTTTGATAGAGTTAATAATCTCGGAAGTAAATCTTTCAGAAGATACATAGCGTACTTTTTTGTTTGGGAAGTTTTCTAATACTTTGTTACCAAGCGCTTGAATAAGATGAGTTTTTCCTAGTCCTACGCCTCCGTAAATAAAAAGAGGATTATATACAGATCCCGGATTTTCGCTTACAGCCCAAGCAGCAGCGTGAGGAAGTTCGTTAAACGGACCTACAACAAAGTTCTCAAAAGTATATTTTGGATTAAGGTTAGTTTTTTTGTCTAAATAAAATTCTTCAAATTTAAGTTGGTCAGGATATTCTACAGATTTTTGAGCAAAGTTTTTAAGGGGCTTATGAGAAATTACCTGGAACTCTATTTTTTTAATTTGGGTATCTAGGTTTCTTAAAATTTTTAATATGGTTTTGCCATATTTTTTTTCAAGCCACTCTCTGGAAAAGGCATTTGGGGTGCCTATAATTACAGAGCTTCCGTTTACTCCTACAATTTTTGTATTTTTAAACCAGGTAGCAAAATTTGCTGGAGAAACATTGAGTTGGATTTGGGCAAGAACAGATTGCCAGAGCTCTTCTTTTGTCATATAGTTCAGTATTAATTTGCCCTCTTATATTATAGAGATTATCAGAAAACAACGCAAAATCAAGAAAAAACAACACCTATGTGAATAAGTTGTGGATAATCTGTAAATCTTTAGAGAAAAACTTTTTGATTTGACCACTAAAGTCATTATGATATAATCTAATTATTAGTTTTAATTTATTTGAGCATATGAGCATTACAAACAAAGGTAAAAAAAGAAAGAAAAAGAAAACACATGGGTTTCTAAAAAGAACAAAAACTAAAGGAGGCAAGAGAGTGTTAAAGAGAAGGCGGAAAAAGGGCAGAAAAAAACTTATTCCTTAAATGTTACCTTTCAAAAACCGACTCAAAAAACAAAAGGATTTCAACTTAGTTTTTCGTCAAGGAAAAGGATATAGAGAAAAAGAAATTTTTATTAAGATTCTTGAAAAAGAAGATTCTGGTTTGCGATTTGGGTTTGTGGTTTCTAGAAAAGTTTCAAACAGAGCAGTGACAAGAAACAGATTAAAAAGGAAATTGAGAGAAGCGATAAGAAGTATTCTGCTACACATTAAGCAGGGTTATGATGTTGTGGTAATCGCTTTACCCGGAGCAGAAAAGTATGATTTTTGGGAACTACAGGAAATTATACTAACAATCTTTCAAAAAGCAGGAATTATCAAACAAAATGAATAGTATTGTAAAAATTTTTTATATAATCTTCTACCAGCCGCTTTTTAATCTTTTAATTCTTTTAACTACTTATTTGCCTGGTCATAGTTTTGGTTTGGCAATAATTATTTTAACCCTACTTATTAGAGCTGCTTTGTATCCTTTTCAAGAAAAGGTGATTAAATCGCAGATAGCCCTTCAAAAAATTCAACCTAAAATTAAGGAAATCCAAGAGAAGCATAAGTACGATAGAGAAAAACAGGCAAAAGCTCTGATGGAGATTTATAAAAAAGAAAAGTTTAACCCCTTTTCAGGATTTTGGCTGCTTCTTATTCAATTTCCGGTGCTTATCGCTCTTTATAGATTGTTTTTGAGAGGCTTGAACCCAGAAAATTTTACTTATCTTTACAGTTTTGTTCACAAGCCAGAGACAATAAATACCATCTTTTTAAACATAGATTTAGCTAAACCGTCAATTTTATTGGCAGTACTTGTGGGCGTTTCTCAGTATCTTCAGACAAAATGGATGAGTGTAAGATCGTCTTCAAAAGATAAGCAGCAAAAACATCAGCAGTTAATGATGAATTATTTTTTGTCGGCTTTTATTGTGATAGTTCTCCTAAAAGTACCTTCAGCCGTCGCTCTTTACTTGCTTGTAAGTGGATTATTTGCTATTCTTCAACAAGAAATTGTTAAAAGAAGAATTAAAAATTGAATATGGAGGACGCTGTCAATTTTAAAAATACAAAATCTCTTGTTTGTCAGTTTTTTGAGAAAATGGGTTTTGATCTTCAGAAAGTAGAGGTTTTTTTAGAAGAAGGGGTTTTACACATCAGAATTCAAGTGGAAGAACCTAAGATTTTAATTGGGCAGGGTGGAATAGTTCTTAATACAATTCAAAAACTTCTTTCAAAGATTCTTAAAAAGAAAAACCAAGGAGATTTTTTTGTTGATCTAGACATTAACGAATATAAAGAAAAGAAGTATACTTATCTTCGAGAGATAGCAAATTCTGTGGCTGACGAAGTGACTCTTTCCAAAAAAAAGAAAGAGCTGGAACCAATGCCAGCTTATCAAAGAAGAATCATTCATTTAGAATTAGCTAAAAGAAATGATGTTGCCACAGAAAGCGTAGGGGAAGAACCAGAAAGAAGAGTAATAATAAAACCCAAAAAGATCTAGGTTAAAAAGAAGATTTAACCTTTATAACCAAAAACATGCCCAACTGTTCATTAAATCCGAAGTCAATCAGTTTTCGAGTGGTTTTGTCTATAATAAGAGCCGGAGCATTTCCTCGCGCACCTTCCACCCATTGTGGTTTTGTTTTCCCTGTAGCCCAAAGGATTAAGATATAACTACTTCCCTCTTCGAGTTCGATGGCGGAGACTCCTCGATAACATTTACCTGTCAACTGGGTAATTCTGCCGATCCAATTAATACCACTTACACTTTCACAAATAGCTACTTTATCTCCTCCCTTCCACCACTCATCAGCGTCTTCGTGGAGAAGAGCCCCTCTGGCATATTCAGGAGGTACTTTTTCAATCTCTTTTAATGGTGTAGTGTTGCCACCGACAGGAGGTCTGTTTTCCCCCGGCCACATATAATATCTCTCAGCCGGCTTAGAAACAACCTCTCCTCCTTCATTAACTGATGCCGGCTGGCAATCGTCGTGCTCGCAAAGCCTCACCCATTTAGAAGGAGTGTTTTCATCTACAATAAACACTGTGGCAGAATGAGCATTTTTGTTTGTTGTTTTATAACGGGTTGTCGAGAGTTGTGGTTTAGGAAAATAAGGATGTGCCCAACCTTTAACCTTGTATCTAGGCCCAGATTTTTCATGGAGAACAACCCCATATTTTTGATGTTTTAATTCATCATCAACTAAAGCGATAGATTTTACTTTGCCAGCTACCTTCTCCGGTAGCGAGGGAGCATCCATTTGTATTATTGTAAAAGGACCTGTAGGCGATTCAGGATTTCCGTCTTCTTCAGTAAAAAGCCAGACGCCGGGAATATGCCATATGAGTTTAATACATTGGACATCCTCTATTTTCCCTTGGTCGGCTATATCAGTCCCGCTATAACATTTGTCTGCATTCGGGGGGGTAAAAACAGATATTGGCTGACCTTGGCACTCTTTGTTTTGATAAAATTCTATACGAACTAATTCTTCTCCGCTATTGAAGGAATATAAAGATCTGATAGCCATTCCTTTTCTTGTTCCGTTCTGGGCTCTTGATGTGGAAGAGAGAGCCTTGGTCCACTCTACTCTTTCGTAAATAACTCCCTCAGGTAAAGGTTTTAGAACACCGGGAAGGGCATTAGCGCCATCTCCACAGTTTTCGTCGGAATAGACTATAATGCCTCGGCCTACTCCAGTAATTCCAGGAGGTTTAATTTCCGTTAATTGCGGGTTGATGGTATTCAAAAGGATAAAAGAACCTAAGATAATAATTAAACCAAGAAAACCGGCAAGAATTTGGTCTCTAGCATCTTGCATTTTAGAGGGATTGCCTGTTGAAGTAAGATAGGAAAACCCTCCCCTGAGAAAAGCCACAAAAGCCACGATTCCGGAGAGGAAAATTGCCACTTCAAAAATATATTTAATATAATCAACAAGGTACCCCTTGGCTGATTGGGGCGGAGATATTGTTTGAGACAGGTTCGGGTATTTTACTTCTAATTCTAAACCAGAATCAGCCCTCACTAAGGTGGTACTTGCAATGATAGTCAATACAACTGTTAGAGAATAATAGAATATTAATCTTTTTTTCATATTACCGCTCTTTTTGTAACATATGAGATGCGCTTACACAGCAGAAAAAATCAGAAGCAATTTCAGAAAAATCCGGGGGTTGGTTACAATAGCAGAGCAACCCTTGTCTCAGTTTTGGAGGGGAAATAGGATTGAAATAATCACAATTATAAGGTGGGTTGGAGCGACAATATTCAGGATTTAAATGATAAATGGTTTTTGCCACATAACAACTCTCTAAAATATTAAGTTGGCCTACCGTTTCTTCTGATTCAATGTGCTGTTTGGTTAGAACATCACAGTTTGTAAGGTCATATCTGTATTTCGCATATTCTGCACTTAAAACTTTATTAAACTCTTTAATTGGGTCTGGTAATCTAGCATATTCTGGACCGGATAGGCGACCCGATGATTTAAGATTAGCAAGCTGTTTAAGCAGTAATTCGTATGTACTAAATAATCGAGCGCGGTCAAGCAGCTTTTGAACTTCGAGAAGCTTTTCTTTAAGAGTGTAATCCCGCTTTTCGAACTCGTTTTCCAAAAAGCAATCTCCTAATGGTTTTACGCAGCAGCGATCTATACCAATAGGCACACGTTGTCCTGTAAGAGGGTCTTTAGAATTGATTCTTTTAAAAGACATAAAAATGCTATCATGAGCTTGTTTAATGGCCTCTAAGAGATCTTGAAGTTTTTGACGAAGCACTGTAAGGGTAGGTGATTCTTTACATGTACACTCACAGACCTCACAACGGTGAGTTTCAGGGTTAGTGAAGAGGCATCTTACTTTATGAATGCAATAAACAGAACAGTTGTTCTCTGTTTTTATTTTATCAGCAATATCATTCATTTGTAAAGCCCATTCAATTTGTTGGTGTCCTTGCTTCCAAATATTTTTTAATTCTCTCAACATATCATTGGCAAGTTTTAGAGCTTCGTCTATCGCTTTTCCTACAGGGATTTCTACTATATCGTCACAGGTACTTGGGGCTTCAGAACTTCCCAATTCTTGAGAGAGAATTTGGAGCAATTCCAAATCACTCAAAATTTTTAATGGAGAGAGAGAACAGTAAAATGTAGCAGGGTCTTCTATAACATTGACTTCTTCGATCATAGGCACAACATCTTTTGCTATTTCTCCTCCAACTTGAGCGTTGCTATAAACATAGGAGCAGGGGTTACCGGGAATCTCAGGCGTTAAGGTAAGTTTCACGCTATTTAAATACTCAATAATTTTCTCTAGGTGCCAGATGTTTTGCTGGACGTCTCTCTCTGGCGGGTCGGTTTTAGGAGTCCATGTTCCTTTATTTTCAATTTCGATTGCTTTCTTTATCGCTTGCATTATTTTTGCTGTACCCTCGGGGTCGCAGTTCTCGATTTTAACTAATAGCCCCTGGTTGGCTTTTACATATCTTTCTAAAATATTGTTGCCGTCCAGCCAAGCAGTATATGCGCCTGTAAAGAAAACAATCTGAAGTTGAGCACAAGTTATTCTCGCTCTTGTTTCTGAGGTACATATACCTAATTGGCACTCTCCGGCCCGGCAGCTTTGCTTAGCAATACATTCACAATTTCTACATACACACTTATCAGTAAGCCCTTTTAGTTTTTCTACCAGAAATACCATTATGCCAGACATAGGTACGCTGTGTTGGGTAACTTCATGTATTCTTTTAACCCTTCTTCCATTTATTGCCCCCTGATAATCTGTTGGATATTTTACTACTCCAGGAAAATATTTATCATAATTTGGGTGATTATAAGGGGGATCTGTTCCAGGAGTTAAAATAAAAGAAGAAACCCCGGTCTCTGAGGTAATTAAAGTCCCCACAGGAATTTCGGTTAAAGGAATTGAGGGAGCCTGAATTTCGCCAATTTCTTCTATAGGTTCTAGTTTTGCAGGTGTTAGAGAGGGGAGATGAAATTTAACTAATTGAGGATTGATTAATGCCAAAATTAGATAAGAAGAAAGGATAATACCAAAACCTACAAAAGCAAAGGTAAGAATTTCTTTTGCCTCTTTTACTTTGCCAGGGTTATAAGAATTAAAAACATATATAGTTCCCGCCCTAATAAGAAGAAAAAATACCAAAAAACCTGCAAGGCCAACAGCGAGTTCAAAAATATAATTTAAGTAAAAAGAAAGAGGGACTTGAACACTTTCTGGCGGAGTAATTCCGGGAATTCGAGGATATTTTACCTCTAAATCCGTAGCCCAAACTAAAGAGTCAGCAATTAGGCACAAAGTCATTGCCATCAAGCAGTTAAGAATTAAGATCCATTTTGGATTTTGAGATAACATAATGAGTCCAGAAAAAATAACTTCCCACGACAGGAATAAATTCTAAGATAGAAAACAAAGCAAATCTAGAAGCTACTCTTTTTAAAGTTGTCTTAACAATCTTCCTGGATGTGTTTTTGTTAGATATTCCTTCTAAGACAGTGGTAGGAACAGAAGAGATATCACTCATTGTGTTTGACAAAACAGTCTTAAAGAGTAGCTCTGTCCCAAAATAAAAAAAGCCAATAATATCGGGGACAAACGAAAGCGCTTCGCCAAAAACTGTGCCCAGCCCAGTTAAATCAATGATAAGACAGAGCGCTCCTATAGCGTCTAAAATTATAGCAACCAGAAAATCTAAAAGCGTTTCCGGTTCTGGGATCATTGATTAATCTTTTTTAATTCTTTTATTTTTGCCAGCTCTTCAGGAGAAGTAGTAATAATTTGGTGTTCTGTATAAGAGGAAACTACCCTTATAGCAACATGTTTTTCGCCGGCAAAAAAGATTCCCTCTCCTACAGGAGCCTCTAAAAGCAGATCCTTTTCGTTATCTGTGAGGTTAAAAGTTTTTTGGACTACAGCAATTGTTGCCGGAGATTGCTTCATTAATAATTGAAGAGAAGAGTTTGAGATAATAGGCTGTCCATATTCTGATTTCATAAAGTCATTTACGTCTTGAGTGATGGTGGTAGTTCCCAGCCAGTACTTTCTTCCTCGCTTTACTATTCCAAACAGAAAAGAGGCGCTATCTTCGTTTTGCATGAGCCACCAAGCCTCATCAATTACAAGCATTCTTTTCTTTAACTCTCCTTTGATAGTATTCCATATATAACGCATAATAATATACATCGCCATCGGTCTTAATTCCGGTTCAAGGTTTTTTATTCCGAAAACCACCATATTATTCTCCATTTTTATATTTGTAGGGTAGTTGAAGAATCCAGAGTAGACCCCTTTAGTAAACTTTCTTAATCTTTGCACAAGAGATTCTGCTCCCTCCATCGTTTCTAGAACCGACTCTAAGTCAGAAAGAAGAGGAAGTCGTTCAGGCCATAATTTAGGATCAGTGTTCTCAGTTATATCTCTCGCAGCGTAGGTTTCCGTTATTGCTTGCTCTATAATAGAATCTTCTTCGGGCGTTAAACCCCCAAGCATTAACCTTAAAAGCCCTACAAGGTTTATAATATTTGACCTCAGAACTTCTTCAGGGGTTTCGTCTTCTAAAGGTTCGGGTAAATCAAAGGGATTAATGTGGTTTGGCGATTTTAAAGAAATGTTATAAAAACCTCCACCAACTGCATCACACAAAAATTTATATTCGTTTTCCGGATCAATAACAATTACATCAACGCCTAGCATAAGATATCTCAAAATCTCTAATTTTACCGCGTATGATTTTCCTCCGCCCGATTTACCAAAAACAACCATATTGGCGTTTTCCAGGCTGAATCTATCAAATAAAATTAATGAGTTATTGTGTTGGTTAATGCCATATAAAATTCCCTCATTAGAGCTTAAATCAAAGGAAACAAAAGGGAAAAGAGTAGAGAGAGGGCTGGTATTCATCGGTGTGTGCACATTCAGTTGGTCTAAGGCATATGGTGACGACGAAATTAGTCCCTTTTCTTGTTGGTATAGGGCGGGTTTGATATATACAAGCTTAGATTCAAGAATAGCTCGGATGGTAGCCTCGGTCTTCTCCAGTTCTTTTTCAGAATCAGCATAAACATTTATGTAAATGCCTACATCAAACATTCTTTCTTGGGCGGTTTGTAAGCGATCTCTTAAAACTTCGGCGTCTCTATAAGCCGTTTCTAGTACAGGATCTCTAATCAATCCTTTCTCTTCTTTTTCCATAATTTCCGACTGAATCTGAGTTACTTTCTTTCTAAGTTTTTTTAAAACTAAACCCGTGTCTATTGGATGAAGAAAAATAGATATATCAAGAGGGACATCAAGATTAATTAACGGAGAAAGCCATCCGGTGGTTAAATATCGAGGAAAAGAAAAGATGAAATATGAACGAGCAAGTTTTTCGCCTATTTGAATGTAGTTTGAGCCTACCTTTATTGCGGGCGGAGCAATAAAATCCAGCAGAGTCATTGCTTGAGGTTGAGGACGGGAGGGAATAATGTTTTTGAGAAAAGAGAAAGACATAATTAACCAATAATTAGTTCAGGAGGGATCTCAGGATAATATCCAACCTGTGCTTCTTTGGGATGATAATAACTCCACAAAAGTTCTATAATTTCTTCGGTTTTCAAAGGCATTGCCCAAAGGGCACATCTTCTTAATCCTAAGGCCAAAAATTCCATTCTTTGATAAAGATGTCTCCTGTATTGCTGATAGAGTTCTTCGGTAAGACGAGGGATTGTTTTGAGGCGAAATATATCGGTTTTCTTTTTCTCACCCAAAAAGAAAGGAATAATTAAATAGAAATTTTTATTCATTATTGAACCACCCGCGACTAATTGATCAATAAATTTTCTATATTCAATAATCTGTTGCTTCAAAAGAGAATTAGTTTGTGTTTCTTCTGCTCTTTTGAGAAGGTCAAGGTAGCCGGTAATGTTAATTTTGCGAGAATTGACTAATATTTGACAGGAAAAATCTAAGGAGTTCAAGAAATTTTGAAATTGAAAGATAATAGCTTCCTGCTCTTCATAAGACCTAAGTTCAAAATTAATGGAAGAAACCATTAATATTCCCCGCAGACTATTGTCTCGCATTATGATAATTCCATCGCGAATTTGTTTAATCGGAAGAAGCACTTGGGCGCTTCCTGTAGAAAAAAAAGGCATATTTATCTTGGATGAATTTCAACTAATTTAGATAATTCCTTTAGTTTGCTTTTTGAAGGGCCTATTTTAGGAATTACCTTGTTTGTTTCTTTTTTAATTGGTTTTCCAACCCCGATTCTTGGAAGAGTTGGCGTGGGCGTAGAGATTTTTCTCCAAACATAAACTTTTTCTTTGATAGAGTAGCCGATAGCTCGGAGGATTAGCGTAGGAATGGGATAACCTTTTACTTTTACAAACGCCAAAATAAAGGTTGCCCCAATAACAGGTATAGCTATCAGAAGAAAAACCCCCGGGGATTTAGTAAAGTAGAAATATAAAAGGAAAATTAGGGCGCCGGCAAAATATAATAATTGGCGTAGGGTAAGGGGCCCGGCGACCTTTGGTTTGATTTCCAAAAATTGAGGAAGAGGATACTCCATATTTATTCAGCGTATAGTTGATTAAGTTCGTCTCTTACCAAATCAAAAATGTAATGGTTAACATATATTTCAAGCTTTTTTGCTTTTTCCTCGTCTAGGCCCAATTGCTTTTGAGCAGCTTCTTTAAATTTTTCGGGAGGAAGGAAGCCAGAGAGCACATCTCCTATAATTTTCGCCAAGGTGGCAGTGCGGTCTATCTCACAAATTTTTGCTATACCCCAAATGGCCTCTGCTGTATCTGGCGAAAAAATCATTTCCTTAAGCACAGGGGGAAGTTTTTGATATGCTTTCCAATATGTTTGAGATGATAGCTCCATAAAATTTGTTTATGTGTTACATTATATCATTATTTTATCATAATTTTGAAAACAAAGACAATAAGTAAGGTTTGACAAGAGAGACTTAATTATGGTATACTTTATTAGTAAGAAGAACCTTCAAAAAGTAAATGGGAGGAATAAAAATGGCTGAAAAGGAAGAGAAACAATTAACTAGCATCGAAAGACAGAGGCGTTGGCTGGGGATAGCAAGGATCACTTTATTGATTTTAGGAATTCTCGTCGCGGTTCAGGGGATCTATTTTGGTATAGCGCCTATTCTTGGCGGAATTTTTCTTATAACAGGCGCCTTATATTTGTTTTGTATTGTGATAGTAGAAGAGCCGGAACGCTGGATAATAGAGCGTCTTGGAAAGTTCCATAGAGTGTTTTTCCCAGGTTGGAATTTTAAGTTGCCTTTTGTAGATACAGTCAGAGAAAGAGTGGACATACGAATACAGCCTATCGAATTATTTACCGAACAAACATATGAGTTAGACCTGGTTGATGGTTCAGTTATTCCTAGATACCCTATAGTGTACATAACAATAGATCCGGATAATCCCCAAAGGGTAATATACAATGTAAAGTTTTGGAGGGAGTGGGTGAGAGATGCGTTTGAAAGTCTGTTGCCGCGCTTTGTTCAGACATTCACTGTAAGAGAAGCTGTGGATAGTGGAATGATTCTGGGGGATTTACTTGAAAGAATCAAAGAATCGCCCGGAATCGACCAAGTAAAAATCAGAAATTTGGAAGAAAGGATTGCAAGCTTGAAAAGAGAAATCGAGCTAGGGGCATCGAAATCAACATTACTCCAACCCCTATTAGATGAACTTGAACTAGAGAAACAAAGAATCAAGACGGTGTCGATAATCCACGAGACTATATGTAAAGAACTCGAACAGATACAGAGCCAGGCAGCCGACATGGGCATAAAAATAGTTTCGGCAAAATTTACAGGCCAAGAATTGCCAGAAAACATAGAAAAAGCACGTCAAGAACCACTTGTTGCTCGCAGAGCAGCAGAAGCAGCAACCTATAGGGCGCTAGAAGAAGCTACAATGAGGGTTCGTCCTGTAGTCCAATCGGCTGAAATTCTCGGAGAAGCAGGAATGGGGAAAAGAAAAGCTCTTGATCAGGCGTTAATTTTGGAAAAACTTGGTACGGCAGCAGAGCAAAAGCAATGGGTTGTGGCCCTGGAGCCTATCATTTCTCAGCTTACAGAGATAATCACTCCTTTGGTAAAATATCTCGCCCAAAAACTTCAAAGTTCCCAAAATAAGGGCTAAAAGAAGAGGGGCCGCTTTAAAGCAGCCCCTTTATTGTGGATATCGACCACCGCCACCAGAACCATCGCCATATCTTGTTCCACCGCTGTCTGTTTCTGTCTGTTGGCTGCGAATTAAATCTCTTATAGCCTTTCCATAGGAGTCAAAGAATGATTCATAAATGCCTTTTTGTTCGTCAGTTAATTTTGGATTTGACAAGATGCTATTTTTTTCTCGTTCTAGATTTGTTAGAAGACTTTTCAGCTGAGAAGTATTCTTGCCGGCACCCCGGATCTTAGAAGAATATTCCTGCGCTTTTTTCACTACAAAGTTTACAGCGGTTTCTTCGAATTTATGAGGAGTAGGTAAATATGCCTGAGCTGCAGTGCTTACAGCATATTTTAACAGAGGAAGGTTTCGAGGATTATTAGTGTTGGAATCAATTTCAGCAAGCCAAGCAGCACCTTTTTCATTAAGTATTTTGCTGTATAAATTGTTAAATTCATTTCCTAAGTTTTCTGCCCATTTTCTTACTTGGGATGGAGATGCTTTTTCTAAGAACTTCTCAACCATTCCTTCCTTTAGTTTACCGGCAAAAGATTCGATGTCTTCAGGTGTTTTAAGAGAGGTAAGAATTATCTGCTCGTAATCGCGGTACCCTTTACCCTTAATATTTTCTGCTTCCCATTCCTCGACTGTTTTACCCTCACCTGCTGCCCTGTTTCTGACAATACGAGCTAGAATATTATCTCTTTGTTTTTGGTCCTTTGTCTGAAGATAGAGGGAGCGCTCTAGACCTTCTATTACTTTTTTATGTTTTTTGGAAAGAGCTCTGTGTTTGTAGATGCCAGATAAAATATTTAATACTTGCTCTGGAGAAATAAGACCGTTTTTAATTGCCTCTTTAAGTTGTCCTCGTTCTTGTAAAATTGAGAGAGCGGCTAATTTTTTAGAAAGCGGCACGGTTGCACCTGAGGCAGTTAATGTGCTTACAAGGGCGGGATATGAGGAGCTTTCTAGACCTTTTTTGTCTCGTGTGAAATATGCAAGGGTTGACTCGGGGGTGCCGGTAACATAGCTAGTTCCCTGCGAAAGCTTCCTTATTGTCCAAGTAGCAGGAGCAAGAACTTTCCCTGCTTTTCCGAATTTTTGAGGAGGGCGGAGGGTTTGAAGTTTTTGCATCGCTTGTCTTACTTTTGGGCGACCCAGCACTTTTTCCTGATATGCTCGAAGGAAATCTTTAGTTCTAGGTTCAATAATTTTTTTTCTAGCCCGCCCTATTTGTTTTTTCATAAAATTAAGCGTCTGACTAGCTCCCATAGCAGAGGCGTTAGTAGTGGCAAAGAAGCCAATTACTAAAAATATAAGAGGTAAGAATCTAACCAATAATAATCCCAGAGCAGTACTTTCTGTAGGCGGAACAGCAATGTAACTATGCACAAATTCAGCCATTTTTTGAGAAAGGTAAAGAAAAAAAGAAGCTCCTACCCCTACAAAACACCAGTTAAGAAATTGTTTCCACCATATTCCCCAATATTTTTGGGTAGAGGGTAAGATAAGAGCAGCAAAACCCAAGGGAGATAAAATAACCAAGGTCCACAAAGCCATATATCTTA
Organism: bacterium; assembly: GCA_021161645.1. Classification (GTDB taxonomy): domain Bacteria; phylum Patescibacteriota; class Minisyncoccia; order Minisyncoccales; family PEYH01; genus JAGHAC01. The sequence continues at coordinate 1,417 of JAGHAC010000046.1, read as the reverse complement.
TTAAGAACAATCCTGCCATCAAGATCATCACGAACGCTCCCATAATATTAAAAAGAATAATTCCTAATCCTTGAAATAAGAGTTGACCATTTAAGAGATTTCTTGCAGATGAAGTATAAAGAGCATCGGCTACGTTTTTTGCTAGATCGGTTATTGTGTTTATGATGCCCGAATATCCAGCTCCACCAGCAGAAAGAAAGAAGTTCATAAAAATATTGCTAGCATCAATGACTACGCCGCATATCACGGGCGTAAAATTAATTAGGAGAGCAACTCCTATCAGGCGAGGAAGGGTTTTGCTTACTTCGTAACCCTTAATTCTGAGAGCGGTAGCAAAACCTATTGCGACCAAGATAAGAAGGAAAAACATATAAGTGAAGTCTCTAGTAATAGTCCATCCTTCCTGAACAAATTCATTTCTCGTAAAAGAAACTTTTATAAAAGAAGGATTCGCTACCCAAACTAGAACAGTGGCAGACCAGACAAAAAAAAGACGGGTAATTAAAGTAAAAACTGCTATTACAGGTGATAAGACAATAGCCAAGATGCTTCCGAGTATTCCTAAAACAGACGCCGCCTGGGTTAAATGAGGAGCAAAGAGAAGAGTGAGAACAAGAAATAAGAAAATAGTAATTTTTTTTCTCATAATTTAAGAAGATGAAGAAAACATATGGGTAATAAAAAAGATAATTCCTTTTGCGAGTATAGCAATACCTAGCGCTACAAATACCCAAACTATAATTCTTTTTGCCTTTAAAACATATCGAGGGTTAGTCCCAGCAGCCATAAAATAATAGCCGGCTATGATTAATACAAAAATCCCCAAGGCAATAATAATGTTTTGTAGTATTGTTCCTATACGCTCAAGTAATTCCTCAATAGTGGTGCTTTGAATAGGAGACTCTATGCCAGAGATACCCGTGGTCGGACGAGCGATTACTTTAACAGTGTGGAATCTCTCATATGATGTGGTGCCACAATCAGTTTTCATATGAATTTTATATTCACCCTCATCTTTGTAAAGATAAGAAAAAGTTTGGGAACATTCTGTGAATTTAGACCCGGCGTTTTCTTGCGGATTGTATTCACAATTAAAGCTTAACATATTTTTAGTATCTCCCGACCTCTCACCAAAATTCACGGTGGTGTTACAAGAAAGAGCTTTCTCTCCATATATTTTTACAGTAGCAGTTCCGGCAACACTATTACCAACAAAAATTGTAGGATTTTCAATATAAAGAAATAGGGATACATTGCCTCCCCCTCCCCCTCCAGAATCTATTACTCCAAAAACTCCTTGAGCATAAAAACTAAAAACTCCCAATACTAATAGAGAAAAAACAATAAATATCTGATTATTCAATTTGAAGCGATATTTTCTAGGACTCATCTTGGGATGGTAAGAGCTATACATTTC
>JAGHAC010000049.1 GCA_021161645.1 bacterium | reverse complement strand
TTTCTCATTCCAGCCACCTCCTATAGGTTTTAAAGATTCTTTGAAAATGATAATAATTTTACAATCTTTTGTCAAGTTCAAGAGTTGCGCTTGACATTATTTTATTTTTAGTAAATTAAAAACAGCCCTTAAATTTTAGGAGGTGACAGAAGTGAAAGGGTTATATCGGTTCGTATTGGTAATGGTGTTGGTGGCAGGCATCGCAAGCATTATTGGTATCACCAGTTTTGCTCAGCATTGTTCCAGTTGTCTGCCGATTCAGAATATTCGTATCGAGAATCGTGCGGCAAATCCCAGGATAGAGTTTGAATTAACTCGCTGGTGCTACGTGTATTTTTTTCAGTATCGTCCAGGAGTAGGGTGGGAGGCGCTTTATCCTATTGTTGCCTCTCAGGTTGAGAAATATGGGCCCGGATGTCATACTGTCTATAACGGTTTGCTTCGGCACGCAACTTGTGTCAGGGTGGTGGTTAGCGACAAGCCAGTATTCATATATCCAGAAAGTGCCTATAAGATAGGTGCGATGCTCACTTCTTACATTCAGTTTGTTCCCACCCAATCTTATATTGAAACTTTAGAGTTTCGAGTGGAACCTTCATGGTGTCGGACGCCTCCACGGTCAAGCTGCTGTATTGTGTACAAAAACACTTGCTGTAATGCCTGTTGCGACCCTTGTTTGATTCCTCTTTGGTTATTCCTCCTCATTGTTGCTCACTAAGCATATAGGGCGCCCTTTCTTCGGGCGCCTTTTCTCTTGATAAAAATAAACAGATCTGTATATTAATAGCGCACCTTAAAAAAACAAGAAAAAGCGAATAAAGAAGACGTTCTAAAGGATCTATCAAAATAGAAACGAGGAGGTAAAATGTTGAGAAAGTTTATAAGAGAATCAGTGATACCTTGTCTAAGAAATGCCGGAGTGAATTACTTGGTCTCAGGATCAACAGTTTTTTTGTCTGCCACAGATATGGAACAATTACGTTTATTAGATCCTGAGGTAAGATGGCCCTTAGGAGACTTGGTGCTTTGCGGTGAAAGAACAGTGTTTGCTAGTCACACAGGAGAGAATGTTGTAGCAATTGTAGGAAAGGTGGTTCCGGTACAGAACTCTAACACTCGGATGGTTGCAGTTAGTTTTTCGCTTAAAAAGGAAAAAAGGTAATAATTGAACCCCGAACATCTTGTTCGGGGCTTATTTTTTGTTCCAGGAAATTTTATTATCATTGATTACAAATTTTCCAGTCAAGAATTTTTCAATTACCCAGATGTTTGTTTTGCAATGGTCGGTGATGTCAGAAACGGTTATTATAGAGTTTTTATTTGATAAAGCCATATAGGGAAGGATTTGATCTGTAAGATGTTTGTCTAAACAGGCATCTCTCAACCCCTGTCTTAAGAATTCTTGAGTAGCTTCTTTACCCACTACTTCTGCAGGCTTATCTATTTTCCCCAGGTTGTCGGTTCCTATAATTGTATTTTCAAAATATCCAATAATATTAATCTGACTTCCCGGTGAGAGGGTTTGATAATATTCCACGTTTTCGCGGATAGGCAGTTTAAGTCTTGCCAATATCTGTTTTGCTCCCGCGATTTGTCTTTCTGCTACGCTTTTTGCTTTCAGAAGCTCTGAAGCTCCAGAGAAGATAGTAACGTATTTTAATGCGCCTCGGTTTATGAGATTGAGAGGAGCAAGGGTGGCAGGAGGGAAAATTTTAATTTTTATTTCTGCTCCGCCTTTTGGGTAGAACCCTCTTTTAATAATAGATAATTCATAAGTTATTCCCATTTTTTTCAGAATTTCCAAAAAGACAAAGCGAAAATGATCTATTGTAGGAGAAAAGAAAGTATCTGTTGCGCCGCCTCGAATATGAATCAATACAGGTTTTTTATCTATTCCAACTATTGCTAAAATTAGACCCTGAAGAATTAAAGTAATACTTGCAGCAGTCTCAATATGGAGTTCTAGGTTCTCTTTCAACCAGATATTAGAGGATGGATAAACAGTTACTTCTTTTGAGCCAAGGCGCATCCCTTCAATTTTTGTTCCTGTTAAATCTTGCAAAGCTTTCAATCCTAAAAGATGCTGGGTTTGTAATCCCGGCTTTTCTCTCTTTTTTCTAATATTAAAAATCCGGCAGGGTTTTTGGGTGATAATAGCTAAAACCGAAGCGGTTCTCAAAATTTGTCCACCACCCTCAAGATAGGAGCCATCTATTTCAATCATTATATTATTTTACAACTTTCTTTAATGAAATATAACTATTTGGAAAACAGAATTTTTGCCAAGTCGATTGTTGATTATTAAAGAAGTAATTTTTGGTATAATATTATTATATGGATAACTATTTTCAACAAAATTGGCATAGTATAGAAAAAGAAGAAGTTTTAAAAATTTTGCGCACTGATTCTGAGAAAGGCTTATCTCTTTCTGAGGCAGAATCGCGAAAAAAGATCTTTGGGTTAAATATTCTGCCTCAGAAAGAAAAACTGACAGCAGTAAAAATTCTTTTTTCTCAACTTAAGAATCCGCTAATTTATATTCTTATTATTGCTGGGGGAGTAGCTCTTTTTCTTCAAGAGTATACTGACGCGATAGTTATTCTTTTGGCGGCAGGCGTTAATACAATTATAGGCTATCTTCAAGAATATAAGGCAAACAAAACCTTTGAAAAACTTCAGAAGACAATATCTTTTAATGCGAAAGTTTTAAGAGAGGGAAAAACTCTTTTTCTTGACATTAAAGAATTAGTCCCCGGCGATATTATTTTAATTCAGGAAGGAGATAGAGTACCAGCTGATGCGCGGATAATAGAAGAAGACGACTTGACAGTAAACGAATCTATGTTGACCGGAGAATCTATGCCTCAGGAAAAAAATGAGGCAGTTGTTTCTTCCAATACTCCGTTAGGAGACAGAGAAAATATGATTTATATGGGAACAACAGTTGAGAGCGGAAGAGCAAAGGCGGTGGTGGTTGCAACAGGCAAGGATACCCAGATGGGCAAGATAAGCGATGTCTTACAGCAGATTAAGGAGGAAAAAACTCCTCTTCAGAGAAAAATTTCTCAACTCTCAAAGAGATTAGCTGTCTTTTTAACCATTATAGTTTTTCTGGTGTTTCTTTGGGGCATATTCGTGGGTTATGACGTAAAAGAAATGTTTATTATTTCTGTCGCTCTGGCGGTGGCTTCAATTCCTGAGGGGTTACCCATCGCCCTTACTGTTACTTTAGCAATAGGAATGCAGCGTATTCTTAAACATAAAGGTTTAGTAAGACAGATGGTTGCTGCTGAAACTCTTGGCTCGGCAAGCGTTATTTGCACAGACAAGACAGGGACTCTTACTTATGGAGAGATGAGAGTAGAAAAAATTTATGTTTATAAAAATCAAAAAAGGAAAGAAGATTTATTGCTGAAAACAATAACCTTTTGTAATACCGCCTTTTTTGAAGAAAGAAAATGGAAAGAAAGAAAGGTAGTTGGAAATATGACAGAAAGAGCGCTTTTGGAATATTCTTTTCAGGAAGGATATTTAAAAGAAGATTTACTTAAAAGTGAACCCCAAATAAAATTTTCTTCATTTAATTCAAAAGATAAATTTAGTTTTTCCATACATAAAAATTTTTCCGATAATATTTTAGTTTATTGCTTGGGCGCTCCAGAAATTTTACTTGAAAAGTCGAGATCTCAAAAAAAAGAAAGAGAAGCAATAAAAAGAAAAATAAATGATTTAACAAATGAAGGCTTTAGAGTATTAGGAGCCGGCTTCAAAAGTTTATCAGGCAAAAACACATTAGAAAGCTCTACACATCAAAAAATTATAGAAGGAGTTGACTTTCTTGGTTTAATAGCTCTCAGAGACCCTTTAAGAGAAGATGCCAAGGAAACAATTCAGAAGGTAAAAAGCGCAGGGATAAAACCGATTATTGTTACTGGAGATCATAAATTGACAGCAAAAAGAATTGCTCAGAAGGTGGGAATCAAGGTAGAAGATAAAAATATTTTAGAGGGTAAAGATATAGATAAGTTGGACGAAAAAGAATTTTCACAAAAAATCTCAGAGATTTCTGTTTACGCAAGAGTAGCTCCTGAGCATAAGATTAAAATTATTAAAGCATGGCAAGCAAAAAATGAGGTGGTGGCAATGACGGGAGATGGAGTAAACGATGTTTTGGCTCTCAAGAAAGCAGATATAGGAATAGCGCTTGGTTCAGGCACAGATATTGCTAAAGAGTCGGCAGATTTAATATTGCTTGATAATTCCTTTAAGATAATTCTTGAGGCGATAGAGGAGGGGAGAGTAATAATTGATAATATAAGAAAGGTAGTAACTTACCTTTTTTCAGATCTTTTTTCAGAAATCATTCTTATTGGCGCAAGTATCCTTTTTAAATTACCGTTACCTCTTCTGCCCGCTCAAATTTTATGGATTAATCTTATTGAAGATAGCTTACCTAATTTCGCTCTCGCGCTTGAGCCCAAAGAAAAGGATGTGTTAAAGAGGAAGCCCGAAAAGAAAGAAAAACCGCTTCTTACTTTAGAAATGAAATGGATTATCTTTTTTGTGGGCTTGATTACTGATTTTTTGCTACTAGGACTTTTTCTTTGGTTATACTATCACCGGCTTCCGATGAGTCATATAAGAACGATAATTTTTGCCGGTTTGGGTATGGATTCATTGTTTTTTGTTTATAGTTGTAAAAACCTGCACAAAAATATCTGGCGGGTTAATATTTTCTCCAACAAATATCTGGTATTAAGTTCTTTCTTTAGATTAGGGGCAATCCTAACAGCAATTTATCTTCCTTTATTTCAAAAACTTTTGAAACTTTCTCCCTTGAGTTATTTTGAGTGGTTCTATGTTATAATGATTGGAATTTTAAATTTACTCCTTATAGAGTTGGTAAAATTAATTTTTATTAAAGAAAAGAAAATCTATGATTGAATATATCGCCATATTTTTGCTCTCTTGCGTTGTTTTAGTTTGGGCGGGAGGAAAAACGGTTATTGCTCTCTCAAGGATCGCTCGCATTTTAAGATGGAAGGAATTTACCGTTGCCTCTCTTCTGATGGCAATCGGTTCTTCTTTGCCGGAATTTTTTGTGGGTATTATTTCGGCTCTGAACAAGAAACCTCAACTTTCTTTTGGCAATGTTTTAGGGTCTAATATTGTAGCTCTTACTCTAGTTATTTTTACTGCCACTCTTTTTTTGAGAACAATAAAAATTAACAAGGAAGCAATTAAAAAATCTGTTTCTTTAGCAGCTGTATATGTTGCCTTACCTTTTCTTTTAATGTTTGATGGACGTCTATCACGAGCAGACGGTTTTATTCTCATTGTATCATTCGTTTTTTATTTAAAACATTTCTTTTTGCAGCAGCAAAGATTTAAGAAACCCTTTGATCATTATAAAAAGCCACCCCAAGAAAAACTAAAAATCTTCTTTAGAGAACTCGGAATTTTCTTATTTTCTTTAATCCTTTTTCTTTTAAGTGCTGAGGGCATAATTTTTGCGGCCGGCGAAATTTCTTCTGCTGCTCATCTTTCTTTGGCTATTATGGGTATCTTAGGCATAGCGCTGGGAACATCTTTGCCAGAAATTACCTTTACGATTAGGTCAATAAAGATGGGTCATAAAGAAATGGTGCTGGGAGATGCTTTGGGTTCAGTGATGGTAAATACAGGATTGGTTTTAGGCACAACAGTATTGATTTCTCCTTTTGAGATTAAGTATACAGGGCTATATTTTAACTCTCTTATTTTTTCGTTTTTAATTGCTGTTTTGTTTTTTCTTTTTGCTAGAACAAAAAATGAAATTAACAGAAAGGAAGGTTTAATTTTGTTTTCTCTTTATTTATTATTTGTTATAATAGAAGCCGCCATAGAAACATTAATTACTATCTAACATTATGGATATCTTTCAAAAAGCTCAAGAACAATTTTTAAGCGTTGCCAAAAAATTAGATCTTTCGGCATCAATTATTGATGAACTGAAGGAGCCACACAGGGTTTTGAAATTTCAGATTCCTGTAAAAGTCGGCTCTACAAAGAAAATTTTTTACGGGTTTCGATCTCAGCATAATAATGCTTTAGGTCCTTACAAAGGAGGAATAAGATTTTCGCCCTTGGTGTCTGAGTCAGAAGTAAAATCTCTTTCTATGTGGATGACTTGGAAGTGTGCCTTAGCAGATCTTCCTCTTGGGGGCGGAAAAGGCGGAGTTATTGTTGACCCTTTTAAACTAACAAGAGAAGAATTAGAAGCTCTTTCAAGAGGGTATGTAAGAGAAATTTTTCCCATTATTGGCTCAAATAAAGATATACCTGCTCCAGACGTAAATACAAATTCTCAGATTATGGCTTGGATGAGTGATGAATATAATAAGTTATACGGGAAAGAAGATTGGGCTGTTTTCACAGGCAAGCCTATTGAGTTAAATGGGTTAGAGGGAAGGAAAGAAGCTACAGGTTTTGGCGGAGTGGTGGTTTTAGAAGAACTTGCCAAATTTTATGGTTTGGAACCAAAGAAGACGACTATTGCAATTCAGGGATTTGGAAATGTTGGTTATCATTTTGCTCTTTTTGCTGCCGAAAGAGGATTTAAGGTAGTTGCTGTTTCTGAAAAAGATGGGGGGATTTATGTTGAAGAAGGAATAAATCCGGAGCTGGTTCTAAAATGCAAAGAAGAGAAAGGAGAGATTGCTGGTTGTTATTGTGTCGGTAGCGTGTGTGATGCTAGGTTAGGAAGAGAGATTACCAACAAAGAACTTTTTACATTAGATATAGACATTTTGGTCCCAGCGGCTATAGAGAATGTTATTACTGAGCAGAATGCTGACAAGATAAAGGCAAAATATATTATAGAAATGGCTAATGGTCCAATTTCTGAAGAAGGGGAGAGGATACTATGTCAGAAAGGGAAAATATGTGTACCTGACATCTTGTCAAATTCAGGAGGAGTAATTGGATCATATTTTGAATGGATTCAAGCAAAAGAAAATAGAAAGCTTAAGAAAGAAGAGGTTTTTGAAGGAATAAAAGAAAAGATTACAAAATCTTTTAGGAAAATGGTTGAATTATCTAAGAATAAAAAACTCAGCTTCCGAGACGCTGCCTATGAAATTGCTATCTCTAAGGTGGCTCAGGCAATAGAGTAAATAAAAATATTCTAAAAAAAAGACGGGCTGTTAAAGCCCGTTTTTAGTTTAGGGAGACAGTCCATAATGTATCACTTGTAAAGAACTTAAATAACTCTTTATCGGTAATCACAAAGACAAAACATCGTTTGCTTTTATCTTCGTATTCTCCGAGATATTTACAAGGAACAAGTCCTATCGAAGAAGGATAAAGTAATCGTTCTTGATGTTTGATGAATACTTCTTCCTGATTTTTTATCTTTTTCTTCGGCACTTTAACAATGACGAGGTAAGCAAAAGGAATTGTTGTATTTTCAAATGTTATCTCTTCATTGAAGGCAAAAAGTTCTACAGAGACAGATGAGCTAAAGGAAGAAAACGCTCCCCAAGCAAAATAATCTGTAATATCACACTCTGCCCGGTTATAAACCTCGATCTTTCGCCAGTTGTTTAAGTCGATAACTCTTATCCCTCTCTCATTTTGAAAGGACATATTTATCACCTCTTTTTTTGGATTAACACAAATTATGGCTATTTGTCAATTTTCGATTTGAACTTTTCTATTTTTTCCTTAATCTGGGCAGCTTTTTCAAACTGAAGATTCCTTCGTGCTAAATCAAGTTGGTATTTAAGTTGCTTGAAATATTCTTTCAAAAATTCTTCCTTAGGTGATGTTTCTTCTTTCTCTCGAGAGAGAAGTGAAAGGGTGTCGCGTACTTCTTTTGTGATAGGTAAGGGTTTTAAATTATGACTCCGGTTATATTCCTTCTGAATTTTTCTTCTTCTTTTGGTTTCTTTGATAGCTTTTTTCATTGAAGAAGTAATTTTGTCTGCATACATTATAATATGTCCTTCCGGATGGCGGGACGCTCTTCCCATAATTTGTATTAGAGAAGTTTCATCTCTTAAAAAACCTTCTTTGTCGGCATCTAAAATAGCAATCAGAGACACTTCGGGTAAGTCAAGCCCCTCTCTTAAGAGATTAATACCTACCAGAACATCGTATTCTCCTTTGCGTAGCTTTGATAAGATTTTGGGTCTGGCAAGAGTTTTTATTTCAGAGTGAAGATAGGCGGCTTTTATTTTTTTCTTTTTTAAGTGCTCTGCCAATGCTTCTGCTAATCTTTTTGTAATGGTTAATACTAGTACTCTTTGCTTCTTTTTTATTCTTTGGTCAATCTCTTTTAAAAGATCATCAACTTGGTCTTTAGTGGGTCTTATTTCAATTGAAGGATCTAAAAGATAAGTAGGTCTTATAATCTGTTCTGCGATTTGATTAGATGTTTTTTTCTCAAATTTTCCCGGCGTTGCCGACACAAAAATAACTTGATTTATTTTTTTAAGGAATTCGTTAAATTTAAGAGGTCTGTTATCAAGGGCAGAAGGGAGGCGAAATCCGTATTTAATAAGTGTTTCCTTTCTGGATTTATCACCTTCATACATTCCTCTAATTTGAGGAACGGTTATGTGTGATTCGTCTATAAAGAGAAGAAAGTTTTTAGGAAAGTAATCTATTAAAGTAAAGGGTGGCTCTCCCGCTTTTCTAAATTCCAGATGTCTTGAGTAGTTTTCAATGCCGTGACACCAGCCGGTTTCTTTTATCATTGCTATGTCATATTCTGTTCTTCTTTTTAATCTTTCAGCTTCTATGATTTTCCCGTTGTTTTTTAGTTTTCGATATTGTTCTTGTAATTCTAAATTAATATTTGAAAGAGCAATATTGAGTCGCTCCTTTTCTGTGAGCCAGAATTTCGCTGGCCAAATTTCTATGCGGCTTACAGAAACAAATCTTCCAAAAGGAACTTCTCCTATAGATATGCTCTTAATTTTTTCTCTGTCAATCTCTATTCTTATAATCCTATCTTCTCCCGAGGTCCAAATGTCAATATAGTTCATTCTTAATCTAAATTTTCCTCGCCAGAGAGCATAATCATTTCTTTCGTATTGAAGGTCTAAAAGCCGGGCAATTAATTCTCTTCGGGAAATTATCTGGTCCCTTTTAAGATGTAATGAAAGTTTTTGGTATATATTGGGAGAACCAAGATTATAAATACAGGATACAGAAGCAACCACTAATACATCTTTTCTTGTGAGAAGCGCTTGTGCTGTTTTGTGTCTTAATCTATCAATTTCTTCGTTAATTTTGGCATCTTTTTCAATATAGGTGTCTGTTTGGGGGATATATGCTTCGGGCTGATAGTAATCGTAATAAGAAACAAAATAACAAACCTCGTTTTTTGGAAAAAACATTCTAAATTCTTCGTATAGTTGAGCTGCTAAAGTTTTGTTAGGAGAGATAACAAGAGTTGGTAGTTGCGCCTTCTCAATAATTTTTGACATCGTAAAGGTTTTTCCTGAGCCAGTTACACCCAACAATGTTTGAAATCTATAACCCTTCTTTAATCCTTTAGCAAGCTGAGAGATTGCTTTGGGTTGATCACCTTTTGGTTTAAATTTTGATACAACTTTAAACCTCATAAAATTTGACTTTTCTAAAATTTTCTTATATGCTTTTAAAGCATCATTAAAAAGGAGGTGGACAGAGTGTTAAGCATTATTATAGGTTTCTTGGTATTTATAGGATTTTTAATCGCAGGACTTGATAAGTTTTTTTCTGGGCAAAACTTACAGGCAGCCATCTTTTTCTTTTGTTCCCTTTTATTTTTGAATCTCTGGGCATATGTCTTTTGGCTTCGTTTAACCCGACATGAGAGAAAGAGAGGAGATTAACCTCCTCTCTTTTATATTCTCAACGCTTTCTTTCTTCTCAGCTTATGATAGCTTATTGCGAATCGATGCGCTTCATCTCTTACCTTTAATAGAAGATTTCTAAAACCCTCGGGTAGCTCGTCTAGTAGAGCAAAATTTTTAGAGAAAGGAGAATATAATTTGCCAGAATGTTTTTTCATTTTTGCCAAAGACACAACCGGAATCTCGACCCCTTTTACTGCCTTAAGTTGTCCCTTACCACCGTCAAGCAAAATTAAATCAGGCATTTTCCATTCTTTATGTTTCATTCTCCTTAACAAAACCTCTCTTAAAGATTTTACATCATTTTGACCTCTAACTTTTTTGATTCTAAATTTTCGATAATCTGACTTTTTTGGTTTTTCCTTTTCAAAAACAACCATCGACCCAGTTGCCAAACTGCCAGAAATATTTGAAATATCATATCCCTCAATTCGTACATCTTCTTGAAGATATATTCTAAGCAAAACTTTTAAAGTTTCAACCATTTTTTGGTATTTCTTTTTTTGCCTTTTGTTCTTACATGGCGCAAGACAAACTCCAAGATGATAATAAAGACAGGGCTTTTTTGGCAAATTCTTACAAGTTCTAAAAGGCAAAATTCTTCTAATCTCTGTCAAGAATCTTTTAAGTTCACTTCCTTTCACAAATGGCCCAAAATAATCAGTGAGTAGTGGATAGTGAGTAGTGGATAGTTCAGATTTGACTTTTGACTTTTGACTTTTGACTTTTGTTTGGTGTGTCCAAAAAACTCTCGGAAAATTTTCATCAGTAATTCCTACAAAAAAGTAATTTTTATCATCTTTCCACTCAATGTTAAATTTGGGTTGGTAGCGTTTTATAAGTTCTGCCTCTAAGATCATTGCTTCTTTTTCGTTTTCACATTTCAAAATCTCAATATCGGCAATATCGTCAATAAAATCCCAAATCCATTTTTGTTGTTTTTGGAAATGCTGCTTAACCCTTTTTCTAATGTTCTTTGCTTTACCAATATAGAGAATGTTTTCGTTTTCATCTTTGAAGACATAAACACCGGGAGCATCTAGTAATTTTTCAATTTTTTGTTTTAATTCCTTTTTCATATTTCTTTTAAAAGCTTATCATAAAATTTCAAATAATTCACCAACAAACTCCGTTTCTATTAATAATGAAACAAGAATTGTTTTTGGAAAGGTGAAGTTGATAAGTTGTTGAATTATTACCTTTCATTGACAATATATCTTCTTTTGTTAAAATAAATCAGCTCTAAAGACAAAAAAGGAGGCAGAAATGGGGAAGAAAGAACTCCAGAGAGATGAAACTGGGTTTGTAAGTCATTGTCCTAAGTGTGGAACTAAACTGGAAGTAGATAATTCTTTTCCTACTGCTGGCTGGTGTCCGCACTGTCAAGCTTATTATCGCTGGGGGTCGGGAAAAAGAGTTCCAGATAGGTTTTCTTTTCCCAGGGAAATTATGGTTGAGATGGATGGAGTCAGAATATTTCATTATACAGCTTCTCCTTTTATAGTTTTAAGGGCATGGATGAGAGATATTTTTCGTGTACTTTTTGGATCCTTTTTTGATAAAGTTCGCGATTATTTCGCAACTACCGACAAAGAGAGCAGGTAAATCCTGCTCTTTTTCTTAGAAGAGTCTCAACTTTACCCAATTTTTTGTTTTAGAATTAAAATTTGAGGAAGGGTGTATAAGAGGGCCTTTCTTTTAGACTTGAATTTTGAGGTTTGCCTAATTGTGGAAATGAGACGAAAATAAAACTATGAGAAAAATGCCTCAATTTTTAGAGAAATATTTCTGGGATGTAGATTTTTACTCTCTTGATCTCCAAAAATGCTTATTTTATCATTGAAAGAATTTTGGAGGAAGGGGATATCAATGTAATAAAATGGATGTTGCGTACCTTCTCATTAACAGCAATAAAAAAAGTTCTTCAAACCTCAAAAAAACTTTCGAGAAAATCAGCCAACTTTTGGCGGATTATTTTCAATCTCCCCAAAGATAGAATTTTATGTCTCAAGAAATCATTTCAGAAAACGCACAGAATTGTTTGGCCCTACTAAATGAAGGAGAAATATTAAAAAATTTTTATTTGGCTGGTGGAACTGGTTTAGCTTTCTAGTTAAATCACAGAATCTCAATAGATTTAGGTTTTTTTTACTTCAAGAAAATTTAACCCCGAAAAATTAAGAGAGAAAATCAAAAGTTTAGGTAAGTTTTCCGTAGAAAACTATAATCTGTTGCAAGGTTGAACCTTGCAACATTTTCAGTTAAAAAATTGCTTGAGCCGATCGTCTAATCGGCTCTTTTTATAGTCATCTGGGCGCTGTCAAGTTATTGAACCATTGCAAGATTCTTGACATTTTTAGATAAATTGTTTATTATATCATCCAGGAGGAAGGAAAGGATCGTTCTCCCAAAAGGAGAGGCGGGCTGAATTCATCATTGGTATCCTAGGTATTCCGATGGTGAGGGAGTAAAACTCCCCCGGGTGGAGGAGGTCCGCTGGCCCAAAACCCGAAAGGGTTATTCTTTTCTTCCTCCTACTGGTTCTTTTTGGGACTCGTAAAGGGTCCCACTTTTTTTATTTTCTATAAAAACTC
>JAGHAC010000026.1 GCA_021161645.1 bacterium | reverse complement strand
GACTCGAACCCTCAACCTTCCCGATGCGAACGGGATGCTCTACCGTTGAGCTACGGGCCCTCAATGGAATTATAGCAAAAACCAGTTTACAAAACGGTACCAGCTTTTCTTTTATTATGATTTTAAAGGTTTACTAAGTTAAATGAATAACTGTCGGGGACGAGGGAGTCGAACCCTCTACCTCACCGTCCCGAACGGTGCGTTCTACCGGTGAACTAGTCCCCGTTTCTCAACATTTCGACATTTCGATATCTCCATATTTCGCTCTAACTCACCCAATATTTCTTCTTCGTCATCTCATCTCTTTTTTGAACAATTTCATTTATTTTTCTTCTGGCAAGCAATGTCATTTTGGACAAATCGTTTTCGGACAATTGTCCGATTTCTTTTGTCCGCGATATTAAGTAACTTTCATTATTTTTTCGAGGGTCGTCAAGAACTTCGGACAAAAGTATGTCCATTATTTGTCCGATTTTGGGTCCAGAATCAATTTCTAAAATTTCCATTATCTTGTGACCATTTATCTTAAGCATTCTAGTATTAATAGGATCTTGAGAAACTTTATCCACTACATATAAAAAATGTCTTAATCTGTAGGGAAGAGCCTTAGGACATCCTGATCCTATCCTGTCAGCCATCCTCAATTGTACCAATTCTTTAATATTTTCTTTGCCAACTTTGCGCAAAAGTCGCCTTACTGAAGATTCTGTAACCTCTCCTACATTGTAATAAAAAAGGTGATATCTTACCAATTTGACCACTTTTTCAATATCTTTTTTTGAAAACCTCAATCTATTTAATATTTGCGCTGTCATCTTCGCCCCGACAATTTCGTGATTGTAAAAGGTAGAATTTGGACCTTCTCCTCTTTTGGTCCGAGGTTTTCCTATATCGTGTAAAAGCGCTGCTAACCTTACATATTTATTAAATCCTTTTTTGGCAGCAAAATCTAGCGATCTTAAAGAATGTTCATAAATATCGTATATATGATGTTTATTTTGCCCTACCCCATAGCCTTCTAAAAGTTCTGGAATAATATATTTCAAAAGATTGGTTTCTCTTAGAAGATCGATTCCTTTAGCAGCATTTTCTGACATTATTATTTTCATTAACTCATCTCTTATTCTCTCTTTAGAAATAAATTCCAAAAGACTAACGTTCTTCTTAATTGCTTGGTAAGTTTTTGGCTCTATTTTAAAATTAAGAGTGGTAGCAAATCTCACAGCCCTCATTAAACGCAGCGCGTCTTCTTGAAATCTTTCCTCTGGATCTCCCACCGCTCTAACAATCTTATTTATCAGATCTTCCTGCCCTCCAAAAGGATCTATTAAATCTAGGCCCTCTCCTAATCTAAAAGTTGAATTTTGAATTTTGAATTTTGAATTTTGAATTTTGATTGCCATCGCATTAATGGTAAAATCTCGTCTTGCTAGATCCTCCTCTATCGTCTTTGCCCACCTAACTTTTTCCGGGTGTCTTTTATCTGTATATTTTTCTTCAATGCGAAAGGTAGTAATCTCTATCTCTCTCAGCGCAGGATCTTTGCTTTTTGTCAAAACTCTTACTGTGCCGAATTTGTTATCGATATAGTAGTGTTTTTGGAAAATTTTGGCTACTTGCTCTGGCTTTGCGTCTGTAGCTATATCCCAATCTTTTGGAGAAATTCCCTTGAATTCTTTATGAATAAAAGGCAATAACAAATCCCTAACACAGCCGCCTACAATATAGGCATAAAAACCTTTTTGCTCGAGTTTCTCGATAATCTCTAATGTCTCTTTGGGAATTGTAATTTTCTCTTTCATTCTTCTCAATTCTAATCCAGATCTTGAGTTTTTTCAATGATACGGTTAAAATAAATTCAGAGCAATTAGTGTTTATAGTTTATAGTTGAATTGCCCCCGTAGCTCAACTGGATAGAGCGTGTGGCTTCGGACCACAAGGTTGCGGGTTCGAGTCCTGCCGGGGGCATTAAAAAATAAAATATTTAATTTATGAACAAAAACTGGTTATTTGTTTTCTCCATAGGCTTCTGTGCGCTTTTTTCTATTAATTTTGTTCTGGCAAAAAACTGCAACCCTAGTGTTGATTGTCCCGATGGAAAGTTTATCCCTGAATGCTGTCCAGAAGAAGGACTAGTCCCTTGCGGAACTCCTTGTTGCCCTTGCACTCTCTGCCATTTTTTTGTGCTCTTTGATAATTTAGTGGACTTTTTTATCGCCAAACTTGTACCCATTGTTGCGTTTATAATGATGCTCATTGGTGCTTTTATGTTTATGTTTAGCATGGATAATCCTGCCAGGGTTTCTTTAGGAAGAAACATTATTAAATCTGTTCTGATTGGCTTAGTCATTATATACGGCGCTTATACTCTGGTAGGCTGGTTTTTAGTAAGTATTGGGTTAGCAGATTGGGTAGAAAATATATATCGAGATTGGTGGACAAACGGTACTTTCACTATTGTCTGCGACTAAACAACTCTATGTTCATAGCTCATAGTTTTTCCGCCCCGTTAGCTCAATTGGCAGAGCAGGGCCCTCTTAAGGCCAAGGTTGGGGGTTCGATTCCCTCACGGGGCACAATAATCTTATGGTTGTGATTATTCAAAAAATAAAAAATACAGGCCTTGTCAAAAAAAAGATCTTGGTTTATAAAAAACAAGAAGGCAAAATCTTGGCTCTTTTTTTTAT
>JAGHAC010000012.1 GCA_021161645.1 bacterium | reverse complement strand
CTTTTTCATTAAGTTCAGGGCAAATATTTTTTTGAGTTCACCGTTTTTACAAGCCTTTTCCGAAAAATGACTTACATCATCCTTTTTATTTGCTCCCCAGATCAATAGAGGCACAGTACCATTACAATGTCTTTTTAGTAAAGAACAGGTATTATGGTCGGCAGTTACCACTACTAAGGTATTGTTTAGTTTGCTTACCGTAGAGATATTTTTATCTATTTTTTCTATAAATACCTTTTTTTCCAAGAAATTTCCATCCTCTGCTAAATTGTCTGTGGCTTTGATATGGAGAAATATGAAATCGTATCGCTTAAGAAATTTTTTAGCATAAAAGAATTTATTTTTCAGATTTGTGTTTGGTTTGCCGGTGGCTCCCGGTACCCTTATTACTTTCATTCCCAAGATTTTTGCTATACCCTTATAAAGGGCTCCGCCGGCGATACAAGCAGGGTTAAGATTGTATTTTTCTTTAAAATTAGGCACTTCTCGGAGTTGACCCGCTCCTCTAACTAATAAATAATTTGCCGGCAACAAACCTTGTTTCACTCTTTTTTTATTAAGAGGATGTCTTTCTAAAATTTTATGAGTTTTTTCTAAAAATTTATTAAGAATGTTAGCAGTAAACTCTGCACTTTTGCTTTTATCTTTTGCTTTGATTTTACGAGCTTTTACGCCGGTTTTGTGAGGGTCTCCGTCTGTAATTTGCGGAGAGAGGTTTTTTCCTCTTAAAATCAAACCTGCTCTATGGCCATAACTTTTTTTGAGAATAAACTCTACACCCCTTATCTTAATTCCTTGACATGATTTTACTAATGATTGAGTATTTTCAATTCTTTGGGCTCTACGATCAATAATTCTGAGATTTTTGTCGACTGTTCCAAAATTTACTCTTAAAGCGACATCTCCTTTTTTTAATTTCATTCCAATTCCCGAGACTTCATATACGCCCCTTCCCAGATAATATTTTTTAGGGTTGTAGCCAAACAAACCCAAATGTGCCACATCAGAAGTTGGATAAGGCTGCCAGGAAAATTTAAATGGTTGAACAACGCCGCAAACTCCATTCTTTGCTAAATAATCTAAATTTGGTGTTTTTGCCGCCTCAAGCGGAGTTTGATTGTTTAACTGAGGGATTGGTCTCTCACCCAACCCATCAATAACAATAAAAAGAATTTTTTTCATAATAATTAATGATTAGTTAAAGATTGTTTTCCTTGTTTTTTATTTCCTTCTCAATCTCCAGCAACCTATTATACTTTGCCACTCTCTCTCCCCTTGCCGGCGCTCCTGCTTTGATAAAATCTGCTCCAATTCCAACAGCAAAATCAGAAATAAAATCATCGTTTGTCTCTCCTGATCTGTGCGAGACAATAATTTTCCAGCCAAAGGATTTTGCCAATTTTGCCGCCTCAATTGCTTCTGTTACTGTTCCAATTTGATTAATTTTTATAATTACTCCATTGCATAGATTTTGCTCTTCTGCCATTTTTATTCTTTTAGAATTTGTGACGGTCAAATCATCTCCGATAATTAAAAATTTAGAATCTGGAATCTTCCTGTTCCCCGGACTGGCGGAGAATTTAGAATATAAATTTTGCCAAGCTCGGAAATCTTCTTCTGAAAACGGATCCTCAAGTCCGATAATTGGATATTTTGGAACAATATCTTGATAAAAGTTTAAAAGCCCTTCTTTTGTGAAAGTCGTTCCCTCGAGAAAATATTGCCCGTTTTTGTAAAAATAGCTTGCGGCGCAATCTAAGATAATTTTGATGTTTCCTCCAGAAGCTTCGACCAATAAATCTAAAGCTTGATAAGCCGAGAAGATTGGCGGAGCAAAACCTCCTTCATCTCCAACATTTATTGCGGATTTCCCGTACTTATTTTTAATTATTTCTTTGAGTTGATGGTAGATATTAACAGCCATTTCTAAATTTTCATCGAAGCTTTCTTTCTGCGGTACAATCATAAATTCCTGAATTGCCAAATCGTTTCCTGCATGCTTCCCCCCATTGATTATATTAAATGAAGGTTTTGGTAAATTTGCAATTTGCCCGCCCGGTTTTGCTTGAGCATAGCGATGGCGGGCAGGCAATTTTAAATTTGCAATTTTTGTAATGCGAGACCATAAAGGAATCTCTTGAACTTTAGCCCCCAATTTACAAACCGCCATTGAAACTCCAACAATTGTGTTTGCTCCTAAAT
Source organism: bacterium (assembly GCA_021161645.1). GTDB lineage: Bacteria > Patescibacteriota > Minisyncoccia > Minisyncoccales > PEYH01 > JAGHAC01. Next base: position 15,054 of record JAGHAC010000012.1, on the reverse strand, counting down.
TTGATTTATCTTCAGTTCCGTCTAATTCAAGCAATAATTTATCGATTTCTTCTTGTTTTGTTGGGTCTAGCCCTTTCAATTTTGGCGCAATAACTTCGTTTATATTTTTAATTGCTCTATCTACCTCTACGGTTTTTGCCTCAAATTTTCCAACCGAAGCTCCACCCGGAACGCCAGCTTTAACTTTATAATTTTCACTTTCTACCAAAACCTCAATTGTCCACTCTCCTCTTGAGTTTAAAATTTTTCTTGCTTTAATTTTTTTAATTTTGGAATTCATTCTTCTATTGTTGATAATAAATTTTGATCTAGCTTGAACCTAGTCTAACTTTTGAGATTTTAATTTTTGAATATATTGAAAAGCGGCAAGGGCTGATTTTGCACCTTCTCCGCAGGCAGTAATTATCTGTTTGAAAGGTCCGGCATTGCAATCTCCTGCCGCAAACAAACCTTTGGTTTTGGTTTGACAAGTTTCAAATTCAACAATAATTTCATCTCTCTCGTTGAAATCTGCTAGATCTTTTACAAAGGAGGTCGCCGGCTGGTTTCCGATTTGAATAAAAACTCCATCAACCTGCAATTCTTTTTCTTCCTGAGTTTTGCGATCCAAGTAAATAATCGATTTTACAACATTGTCGCCTGCAATTTTTTTAACTTGAGCATTAGCTATAATTTCTGTTTTTCCCGAGTTTTTTACAATCTTTTGGTTTGTCTGATCGGCTTTCACTTTTTCTCCATATTCTAAAATATAGATTTTCTTTGCAATTTTTGATAAGAAAATCGCGGTTTCAAAACCTGCGTTGCCGCCTCCAACAACTGCAACAATTTTGTCTTTAAAAAAATTACCATCGCAAACAGCGCAATAACTAACTCCCCTACCTAAAAATTCTTTTTCTCCTTCGACTTCCAGAGGTCTTGGGTCTGCACCGGAAGCAATAATTACTGTTAATGATTGGAATTCTCCTCCTTCTTTCAGGTGGACTAAAAATTGATCCTCTTTTTTTTCAAGTTTAACAACCTCTTCTAATTTTACTTCTACATCAAATTTTTTAAGATGATTTCTTAATTTAGAGCCGAGATCTATCCCGGAGATTTTTTCAAATCCTGGATAGTTTTCAATGTCTATTGTCTTTTTTGAAAGCTGCCCCCCAAAATCTTTGGTGATGAGAAGAGTTTTAAGGTTTTGCCTTCCAGCGTAAATGCCGGCAGTAATTCCTGCCGGTCCTCCGCCAATAATAATTAAGTCATAAATTTGATTATTTTCCATAAGATTTATATTAATTTATTTTCCTTAACAAATTTTTTGAGATCTGAACCAAAACGAGAATCTTTTAAACTTAAATAAATATGAGTTTTTAACCATTCCATTTTATTGCCGCATTCAAGCCATTTTCCTTCTATTTCATATCCATAAATGTTTTTTCCTTCATCTATCATTTTTTGTAATGTTTCTGCAAGAACAATTTCTCCTTTTTTATTTGGTTTTGCCTGTTTAAGATAATCAAAAACTTCGGGTGTTAGAATATACTTTCCAATAATGGCTAAATTAGAAGGAGCTTTATCCGGAGATGGTTTTTCTACAATCTTCTTTATCTTAAAAACTCTGTTGGCGATTTTTTCTACAGAAACAACTCCATAAGAAGAGAGTTTTTCTTCTGGGACACGATATAAAGCCAGGATAGGTTTTTGGGAGGTCCTATACAATCTTATAAGTTGTTCTACACAGGGAGTTTTGCTTTCTACAATATCATCGCCAAACATTACTGCTACAGGTTCTTTTTTCACAAAGGAAGAGGCTTGTAGAACGGCATGGCCGTCTCCTAAGGGTTGTTTTTGGATTGTTATATCAAAAGTTAGATTCTTGTATATATGTTTTAAGGTTTCCAATTCTTTTAGTAGCTCATTTCGTCCTCGATTTTTCAGAATTTTTTCTAAGGTTTCATTTTCTTTAAAATAATCTATTACAGCTGTTTTCTTTGGGCTTGTTACAAATATGATTTTTTCAATTGCTGCTTTTTGTGCTTCTTCAACAATATATAGAATGATTGGTTTGTCTACCAACGGTAAAAATTCTTTGGGTACCACTTTAGACAAAGGCAAAAATCTTGTTCCTAATCCCGCAATTGGAATAATAGCTTTTTTAATCTCTTGATTCATACTTTATGAGTTTTAATTAGGAAGATTTTTTTCTTAAAAATGCTGGTACTTCCCATTTTTTTTCTTCTTCAATTAGTTCTTCTTCTGTTTCTTTTAAAAGTTGGTGAATATCTAGAGCGTTTCTTCTGGTTATTCCTTTTTTTCTTGGCTTTTTTCTGGAAATTTTTTTTCTTTTTTCCTGATTTTCCTTTGACTTTTCTTTTTTTATTTCTGTTTTTTTTGCCTTCTCTTTTTTAATTTTTCTTTTTATTGGTTTTGATACAGAAGGCTTTTTTAACACCGCCAAAAGCAGAATTTTAAGAATATTATGTTGAGACAAGTTTTTAGATATCCCAAAAATAATTTTTGCATTAGGATTTCTTTTATAAATTTCCTCACAAATTTCCTCAAGTTCTTTCATAGATACATCGTTTGAGGGCATAACATTGAGAATAATCTTTTCAAAAATCAGCTCTTTATGAGAAAAAAGCGGATTTTTAAATATTTCTTTGACAACTTTCTCTTTTTTGTTTTTTCCCCTGACTGTAGCGGTGGCAAGATATACTTTTTCTCCTTTTTGATTGAGAATAGATTTAATGTCGGCAAAATCAATATTGATAAACCCTGGAAGATAAATTGTTTCTAGTAAGCTTCTTATAATTTCTGCTAGAAATTTATTAATAAGAGACAGTGAACCCTGAAGGCTGGTTTGTGGTTTGACAATACTAAAAACTTTTTGATTAGGAATAACAGCATATCCGTTCAAAAACGGAGCTACCGCTTTAAGCGAATTTTTTGCTATTTCTAATCTTTTTGTGCCTTCAAATTTAAACGGAAGGGTAAAAATTCCCAGTGTTGGAATTTTAAGCTGATGAAGAATTTGAGCAATAACCGGGGAGGCGCCAGATCCGGTTCCTCCGCCCAAAGAAGATATAAGAATACAAAAATCTGTTTTTTTAAATTCTTTTTCAAATTTTTCTTTGGATTTCAGAGCAGCTTCTTTTCCTAAGTTGATATTCATTCCGCACCCTAACCCAAAAGTTACTTCCTCGCCAAAATAAATTGTTTTTAGATTTCTTTTCAGAGAATTAATTGCTTGCAAATCTACATTAGCGGCAAGAAATTCAATTTTTGAAAGAAAGGGAGGTCGTTCTCTTTTAATAATTTTTGATATCTCCTCGACAATTGAAGATCCTCCTCCGCCAACCCCTAATATTTTTATTTTTGGAGGCTGAAGCTTTGTAAATTTTGAAGAGTTGTCTATATTTTTTTTGCCCTCTTTTTTCATTATGATATTTTAGAACTTAATTGCTGTTTGGTCAAACGAATTTAGCCAAAGAGCGTTGTCTGCCCCGGAGCTTTTTGTTTTTCTTGAGAAGAGAAAATTCTAATTTTGCCAAAAACTCCATCATATCCCGGTTCTATATATACTTCTCCGTTTCGTGCCTTAATAATTCCTTGGGCTATTTCCGTCAAGGTAGTACTTTTAAGATCTTGAAAGGAAACATTTAAAAGAACATCGAATTCATTTTTAAAATGGTTAATCAATTTTTTATATTCCTTTTCTACTTCTTTGGTGGTGGTGCCGCACGAGAGCGCCTCAGCAATGATTTCTTTGAGAGGTATTAAACTTTTATAAGGAATGGCATCTGGTGGGATAAATCCCTCTTCTCTGTCGGCAAGTTCCTCTACTCGGTGTAACACTCCTAAAGTAAGAGGTTTTCCGCAAACCGGACAAATATTATTATATTTTTTTGATTCTTTGGGTGAGAAAGAGATGTTGCAGTTTCGATGACCGTCATAATGATATTTTCCTTCTTCTGGATAGAATTCGATAGTGTATAAAAACTTTGTCTTGTCTTTATTTTTTATTGCTTTAATAATTGAATGATAGTTTAATTCTGTGTCAAAGACATTTGCCTCTCTTCCCAATTTCTCTGGCGAATGAGCATCGGAGTTACTTACCAGAGTTAGTTTATCTAGATCAGAAACACGCCAGCACATTTTTGGATCAGCGCTTAATCCGGTTTCGGCAGCATAAATGTATTTTGTATACTCTTCAAAACATTCTTCAAGTGAATCAAAGCCAGAGCGGGATCCAAACAGAGAAAACCATGGTGTCCAAATGTGCGCAGGGATTATCATTGTATCGTGCGAAATATTCAAAATAATCTTAACAAGCTCTTTTGCGTCTAATCCTAAAATCGGTCTGCCGTCTGATTTTAAATTTCCAATCCAGCCAAGCTGAACATTGATTTTTTCAACAACATCGGTTGACGGAGCCAAAACTAAAAGATGAATTTTTCTTACCGCACCGTTTTTGGAATAAATACAACTTATTTCACTCGTCAAGATAAACCTTGTTTTGTTTTCTGAATTTTTTAATTTAAAAAGCCCCGGCTCTGCGGGCTCTAGCTTATTTTTAATTTCAGATAACCATTGAGGATGAGTAAAGTCTCCGGTTCCAATTACATCTATTCCCTTTTCTTCTGCCTTTTCGGCGTAATGTTCTAAGTCGGATTGAGATGATGTTGCCCGGGAGTATTTTGAATGGATATGAAAATCGGCGAGGAATTTCATAAACTTAAGTCAAAAGTCAAATCTCAAAACGCAAAACCACAGTTCAAAACGCAAAATTTAATTTTAGTATTAGATGGTAACCTCTATTTTTCATTTTAGTTTTTGAACTTTTAACTTTTAGGCTGTGGTTTTGACTTTTGACTTTTGCGTTTTGAGTTTTAATTACAATCCCAACTCTTCTGCGATTCCCTGCATTGCCTTCAGAGCAATTTCAATAAATTCTTCTAACGAAAGATTTAAATAATCTTGGCACTTTTTAATAATTTCCCTGTTTGCTCCTCTCGCAAAAGAATTTTCTTTAAATCTATTTAATACATTTTGCACCGTAAGATCTTTTAGTTTTCTAGAGGGTAAAACCAAAGTTGCCGCAACAATTAAGCCTGATAAAGGATCGCAAACATATAAAGCTTTTGCCATCAGGGTTTCCGGTTTAATTTTGTGTATTTCGTTATGGGCTTTTACCGCTTCAACAATTTCTTCGTCTAATCCTTTTTCTTTGAGCATTTCTGCTCCAACTAAAGAATGTTTTTCAGGTTCATTTTTTGTTTTTTCGTAATCGATATCATGTAAAAGTCCACAGGTTTCCCATTTTTCTGAGTTTTCGCCAAATCTTTCTGCTAAAGATTTCATTATTGCCCCAACAGCCAAAGAATGTTTAATAAGATTTTGAGCTTGGATGTTTTCTTTTAAAAAATTTATCGCCTCTTCTTTTGTCATAATTTTTTAGCTTTGAATTTTGTTACTTAAATTTTGGATAGTTTTTAATTTGTTTCAAATATTCTCTATGATACCATTCCCAAAGATTTTTTGCGTGCAAAAAGGCGGAGATATCGTTTTCAGAATCAGGCAGTTCTTTGAATTCTACAAATCCTTTAGGCTCGCCAAAATGATGCTGGCAAAAAGGGTTTCCTCCCTTAATAACTCCTTCTCCACTTTTCTCTCTCTTTTTCGCTCCGCAAATTGAGCATTCCTGATATTGATCTACTCTTACAATCCATCTTGTTTTTGCTTTTTCTTTTTCAGGAACGATATTGTTGTAGGCTTCCAAGTAAGCCGCAGTTTGAAGAAAATATTCTTCCCAAATTCCTGTGCCTGTTTTTATGTCTAATATTCCCAAAACCCCGTCAATTTCTACCAGAGCATCCATTCTACCCGCATATAATTGTTCGGGATGAAAAACAAATTTTTCAATATCGCGTTCCGGGTCTAACACTATAATTTGATGTTGAGATTTCCATTCTAAAAAGGCTTCAATTGAGGGCAAAATTTTTGGATGGATTTCGGGTTTCTTTCCTTTTAAAATTTCTTCAATTGTTTGGTGGGTTAGGGTGCCCCAATTAGCTGAATTTCTAAGTTTTCTCTGGGCAGCGGCAAAATTTTCCTGAGCAGCGTAGTACCTTAGAAGTCCAGGTTTTGCAACGATCTCAGTAATAGCGGTTACCCGCGGTACCCATAAATCCCCAACCATATGACCATATTTTCTTTTAAATTCTTCTAAGGAAAGCCAATTATTCATTTTATTTTTTTAATAATAATTTTATAAACACCTTCTAGGAAATCGCCGCCGGCATAACCTACTACAAAAGCTAAAGCCGGTGAAAAATATTCAACTCCCTTAATTGTTAATCCCAATTCTTTAATTGCTGCAGCACACAATATTCCAACCACTCCTGAAATAAAAACAACGGCGAGAAAATAAAAGATATTAAAACCAACATTTTTATAAGAAAACTGATGCTTAAGGTACCCTATTAACCCTCTTATTGTTCCTCCGCCAAAACCGGCGACCAAAATAGCAAAATAATAACTCATAAATAATGATTTAAAGAGTTGATAATTGTTTTATCTTATCATAAAAGTTTTTAAAATTAAAGCCGCTCCCTTAAAGGAGCGGCAACTGTTCTCCGGTAATATGCTTATGATAAGAGCGAGATGTTTTTTGAAATCGTTTTGCGGCAAGTTTTTTGGATCGAGAAAGAAGGGCTGGTGGAGGATTCAAAAGTTCTCCGTATAATCTCGTCTTATCGTATCTTCCAATAGCTATCAGCCTAGGACTTTTATCTTCGGGCAATTTTATAAATTGCATAAAAAACCCCGGACCTTCGCCTGGTGCGACACGTACTTCAACTATATTATCATCTTTGGGACCAATCACCTCTAATTTCATCGACCCTCCTTTTCTCTTAATCTTATTCGCCAAGTTGTACTAATTTCTACTTTTTCAAAAAGGGCGGGAAGATTCCTGCCTTTTTTCTCTGCGCTTTTCAGTCCTTCTAGTCGAATCCTGTTAGGAAAAATTGTATCCAACAGTTCCTTTCTTTCTTTTTGGCTACTAAAAGTTGTTCTAACCCAGGCAATAACTTCTGAAGGAGTTGCCCTCGCTGTTCTATAAGGAAATAATTCAATAGTAAAACGTTGAGTATCATACCAGGGACGATTTTCTGTGCCTTGGTTAACCTGCGGATTTGTGATAATAGCTACAATTCTTCGATGCACTCTACTTGCCTTTTGCTCTGCTTTTCGTGCTATTTCTCTTGTTCGACGATATTCTTCAACCAATTTTTCCAGTTCTTCGCTGATTTCTTGCTCTCGTTCTTTTTTTCTCATTTTTATCGCGCTCCTTATTTAAAATATTTTTAAAGATCCTTTGAATATTATAACCTGAATCTAAAAGAAATCAAGGATTTTTAACAACTTTCTAATTTCTAAACACAAAAAAACAAAAACTGGTTTTTTGCTCAAAAGTAGATAGATTTAGAATATTAAGAATTGATAGCGATAGAGAATATCGTTAAAACAATAGATATTTTAGATACTTAAAATTACTCTTTTCGGAACTCACAGATGTGTTTAAAGTCGCAGTATTTACAGTGATATCCAGGTTTTGGGCTAAAGTCGCTTTTTTGGATACTCTCTAAAAGATCTAAAAGTTTTTGTTTAAACTTTTCTTTTTCCTGAACCGGCGAAAAGGTTAATTCTTTATCAGCATCCAGATAATAATATGTTAGTTTAGAAGGAGATAGATTTAAAACTTCTTCTGCCGCAAGTTGGTATATCAAAAGTTGTTCTTTTTCTTCTGTGCTAAGTTTTTCTTTTGGATTTCCAGTTTTGTAGTCAACAATCTCTATTGTTTTATCTGGCAATTCATCTATTCTATCAATTTTTCCTATTATAATAAATTTTCCTATTTTGAGTTTGAAAGGTAATTCTAAAGCAGGTTTTCCATTAATTTCTTTTATCTTGGGAGATCTTTGTTGGAAGCGGTCAAAAAATAATTTTAGAGAATTTTTGCCTAATTTATAATACCTATCTTTGTGTGTTTGGGATTCATACCATTCATCGATCCATTCTTCGTTGTAAATCTGGTAGAGTAAGTCGAGAGAAATCTGTTTGTTTTGTGTATATTCCTTAACAAATCTGAAAAGAGTATTATGGATTGTTTTTCCAAAACTTAGAGTGGCGCTACCTGCTCTTGGTACCGCCAGAATATGGGCAAATTTATATTGCAAGGGGCATTTTTGAAAAGCGGCTATTTGAGTGTAGGAAAAGTATGGGGGAAGGATTATTTTTTCTTTTAAAGGAATTTTTTGCGTTTTTGAAATTGTGAAAAGAGGTTTTTGTTCAGGACTCGTCTGGTTATTGAGGATTCCCAATTCATATAAGAATCTCGAGGGCTTCTTTTTTCTGGTACCTCCGTAATTTTCTGCCGAAGTAAAGAAAACTCCACGCTTAGCCCTGGTAATTCCTACATAAAAAAGTCGCCGCTCTTCCTGTAAATGATAGTCGCCTTGAGGCAAAATATCTTTTATTAAGTCTTCTGGAATTTCGATCGGCTCCCTTCTCTCTATTGTGGGAAATCTTTTATCAACCAGATTTACCAGAAAGACATATTTGAATTCTAATCCTTTTGCTGAGTGAACAGTCATTATTTTCACCGTTTCCGGCCCTTCTTCTATATCAAATTCTAAAGCTCCGGTTTCGCCCGATTCAAGTTCCATATTTAAAAGTTCTATGAAATTTTTGAGGGTGGGTTCTGTTTGGCTTTGTTCAAACTCTTTAATTTTATCAAAGAATTGAGAAAGAAGTTTTATTTCTTTGTATTTGTTGTTTTTAGTTAGATAAGAAAGATACCCTGTATCGTTTAAAAAATATACAAATATCGCGCTTACATTTTGTGATCTGGCGAGATTAGTATGTTTTTTAATAATCTCAAGAAATCTTTCAATTTTACTTTTTGTCTCTTGAGTAATATCAGAGAATTGTTGAATTTCTTTTAGAGTTTCATAAATTGATTGAGTTTTTATTTTGCTTTTGTGAGTAATTTTTGCTATTTCTTCTGTGGGTATGTTTAAGACGGGTGAATTAAGTATTCTGAAAACCGCGGAACTTTCGTGATAATTGTCTAGTAGTTTAAGGTAAGAAATAGTATCGAGAATCACGGGTTGTAGATATAATCCCCGGGAAGCCAAAAACTGATACGGAATTCCCCTTCTTTCAAGTTCTTTAGAAAAAGGAGTAGCAGCATTGTTTGAGCGGACAAGAATGGCAAAATCTGAAAAAGAATCGGCCAACCCATTTTTATAAAGCTCTTCTATTTTATCTACCACTCCCCGAACTTCTTCTTCTAAAGTTTTGAAATGCAGATGTTCTATGATGCCTTTTTCTTTAGTTTGAGCAATAAGTTGTTTACTAATAATTTTAATATTGTTTCTCCCCTTTTCTTGTTTTTGCTTGTTTAATTGATATTCTAATCTATCAGGATTGTTTAGTTGAATAAATTTATAAGCAAGATCGAGAATATCTTGAGTAGAGCGGTAGTTCTTTACTAAAAAAATCTCTTTTGCTTTTGGGTAATCCTTTTTAAAACGAATTACATTATTGAAAGAGGCGCCCCTCCACCTATAGACGGCTTGATCATCGTCAGCACATACAGTTATATTATTGCGCGGTTTAACCAACAGTTTTACCAACTCATATTGAGCCCAATTTGTGTCTTGAAATTCATCAACTAAAATATATTTGAATTGGTTTTGGTAGTTTTTTAAAATTTTTGGTCTTTTTTGAAAAAGCTTCAGGGTATAATTGATAAGGTCGCCAAAATCCAGAGCATTATTTTCTAAAAGAATTTTCTGATATGTTTGGTATGCGCGGGCGACTTCCTGAATTCTTTCGATCTCTAATTCATCGATATCAGAATTTTTAGCTCTTTTTTTAATTTTTAAAGCATATTGAAGATAATCTTCGGGATAAACTCCCTGATCTTTACATCGAGCAAAATGCTCAATTAAAGCATGAATAAACTTTGTAGGATTTCCTAGGGGTTTATAATAATCGAGGTGAAATTCTTCGAGATTTTGTCTGATTAATAACCATGCAGCTGTTTGGTCTAATACTTTAAAATTAGTAGGAATACCAATATCTAGCCCATGCTCTTGAAGAATTCTTTGAGCAAAAGAATGAAAAGTAGAGATCCATAGATCTAAATATCCGTAAGGCAATAGTTCATCTACTCTTTCCTCCATTTCTCCCGCTGCTTTATCTGTAAAAGTTACCCCTAAAATTTCTTCTGGTTTTAGTTTTTTCTTCTCAATAAGGTAAGTAATGCGTCTTGTAATTACGGTTGTTTTTCCTGTTCCAGCGCCGGCAACAATCAAGAGAGGACCATTTCCAAAAGTAACGGCTTCAAACTGTTCTTTGTTGAGATCTGTAAGATATTCATCTTTTTTGATTTTTTTCGACATAATCTTTCTCTATATTAGACCAATTTAAAAGGTAATTCAATGTAAAGTTTACGCTTTAAAAATATTCAAAAATGTACCAAATGGAAAAATCAGGCTCTGAATCCAGTAATGACGCGGCCTTCTCGAGACTATTTCTTAGGGATCGTTCCCGAGAGAAACTGCTGTATTATCATTGCCATGGCCGTGTTAATACAGCAGTTTGAGTTTCTTCAATCTTTTTTGGGGATTGTTCTTGGGAAGAAGGGCGGGTTTTTCTTGAGGCGGTCGTTGAGAATCGAAAATTATGGTAGAAATAAATATAGAAAATAGAAATTTAGAAATTTAGAAATATGAAGGGAATTGCTGTTTTTTACAAGCCAAAAGGATGGAGTTCTTATGATGTCATTCGGTTTTTGAAAAAAGAATTGAAGGAGAGAAAAATTGGCCACGGCGGCAGCCTAGATCCTTTAGCAGAGGGCGTTTTAATTATTGGAATTGGAAAAGAGGGTACAAAAAAACTAACTGAGTTTTTAAAAGGTAAGGAAAAGGAATACATCGCTACAATTGCCCTAGGAGCTATTTCTGACACATACGATGCTGAGGGGAAGATTACTCCCTTAGAAATTGTAGAGTGGCCGAAGGAGGACGAGATAAGAAAATATTTGAAAAAATTTGAAGGGAAAATTTTACAGACACCGCCAGCTTTCTCGGCAGTTAAAGTTTCAGGTACTCCGGCGTACAGACTGGCAAGAAAAGGAAAAAATATCGAAATTCGACCAAAGGAAGTAGAAGCATTAAAAATAGAATTGTTAGATTATCAACCAAAAGAATCAGAAAGCATTTTAAAAGTTAAACTTTTAGTTAAATCCGGCTTTTATGTGAGAAGTTTTGCAAATGATTTAGGGACAATGCTGAAAACAGGTGGCTATTTAAAGGAATTAGTAAGAACTAGAGTTGGAAATTTTACTATCCAAGAGGCAATTACTCTCGAGGATTTTGAGAAGGGAAATTTAGAATTATATTTTAAAGCTTATGGACGGGTGCAGGGGGTGGGTTTTAGATTTTTTACTCAAAAATGGGCTAGTTTATTAGGTATTCACGGAAAGGCGGAAAATTTAGAAGGTGGAAGTGTCGAGATTATTGGGCAAGGCAGTGAAGAAAAACTCCAGAGTTTTTTAGACAAGATTCTAGCAGGACCAACTTTACCAACTTTCGCAAAAGTTGAGAAAGTTTTTTATTATTTTAGAAGATCTCAAACCAGATTTACAGATTTTAAAATTTGCTAACCGAAATTGTTGAAATATTTTTTAGAAAGGGTTTCCTTGACGCTTGTTTTTAAGTCTTGATATACTTAAGAAAGAGGTTTCTAATTATATACTTATATACAAAATTAACCCAGTAATTATGTCTAACTTTCTTAAATTTATAACACTATTCGCCGCAACCTTTTTTCTTTTTGTTTTTTGGGGCAATAATTTTTTCGTACAGGCAGAAGAGCAAGACGAAGGTATTTTGAACTATAGTTTTCGTCCGGATTTTAACCAACCTCTTTGGTGCTACAATTTTGGGAATAATTTAAAGTATGGATATAGATCAGAAGAAATAATGGCGCTTCAAAAAGCACTTAAGATAGAAGGTTTTTTCAATTTTCCAAAGATTACAGGATATTTTGGACCCATTACCTTAAAATCGGTTAAGGATTTCCAAGCTTTTTATAAAGAGGAGGTATTAAAACCGTGGAAATTGAATTATCCCACAGGATTTGTGGGGCCTACAACTCGTGCTAAGCTTAATAAGTTATACGGTTGTGAGACTCATCAATTAATAAAAAATAAACTAATTTCTTATCTAAGCGAACCAGACCCGATTCAAAAAGAAAAAATTAGAAGTGAATTATTCTCGTTTGGCAAATCCACATCTTACCATTTGGGATTGGTTTTGAAGTATTTGACTATTACTTCCGAAGAAAAGCCCTTACTTTTTGATATGGCTGGACAGGTTAAGGCAAAAGAGGCTAAAAATATTTTTGAAGACGCTCTCCAGGATGAAGATGTAAATGTAAAAAGAAGCGCAATTGTCGCCTTAAAAAATTTAGGAGAGAAAGACTCCAAGGAGGTTTTATTTGAAGCACTTGAACAAGAAACCAATACTTTTGTCGCTCAGGATATGTTGGATGCTATTAATACAATTGGGCCTGATAAGAAAGACATTGGTAAGCTAGAAGGCTTTTGGGTAAAATCCGAAGATCAATGGCAGGGAAACCAATTCGCCATCAAACTATTGATTATAGAGAATATGAAGAAAACAGGTAGCGAAAGGGCGGGAGAATTTCTTCTAAATAAATTTAACGAAGAAAAAGATGTGAATTTAAAGATCGCTATAGCAGAAGCTCTTGGTGATCTCAGACATTCACCCGCCAAAGAGACGCTAAATTCTTATCTTGCAGAATTAGAAACGTTAAAGCCCGAAGTTGTAGAGCCAGGAGATGAGCTTATTCTTGCTCAATGGCAAGAGATGATGGATACGGTTAAAACAGCAATAGATAAATTAAGTCAATAAATTGCTTCCAAGATAATTTAATTAATCTAAAATAAATGTTAACAAAAAAACTAAAATCCACCAATATAGTAAAATTCTCTTTAAAGAAGGGTATTGCCTTGTTTTTATTGATGGGTATAACAGTAAGCTTATTTTTATTTTATCAGCGGGGTGATCACAGTAATATTTATACTTCTGCCCAAGAAAAAGAAAGAGCGGCAATAATAGTGAACAGCTCTTTAAAACCTTATATTGAAGATGAACTTAATACATACAAAGAAGATCTAGAAAATGATGGTTATGAAGTCATAATGAAAGAATTTCCTACCTCTGCTACGCCGAAATCAGTAAGAGATTTTTTGCAAGACCAATATCAAAATAATAACCTTGTGGGAGCAGTACTAATTGGAGATTTGCCGATTCCTCAGATTTATTTATTAACCGACGTTCATGGTCCTTCTACTTTTGCTTCAGATTTATATTATATGGATCTTAACGGAGTGTGGAAAGATACTAACGGTGATAGCTATATTGACAGCATATCTGGGGATACCAAAGCAGAGATTTTTGTAGGACGGATAAAAGCATCCGGTCTTTCTTATTTGGGTAACGAAGTGGATTTAATAAAAAATTATCTTAACAAAATTCATTCTTATAGATTAGGAGCGGACTCAAAAACAAGATTACCTCAATGGGCAATTTTATTTATAGATGACGCAGGAGTTTGGCCTGGCTACAAAAAAATTACTGAAATCATTAAAAATATTGTTGGCCCTATTTATAATAATGTTCTTGATATAGTGAACGGTCCAAATAAAACTTCTGCTTCTAACTATAAATGGTATCTTACTAACACCCAACATGAGTTGTTGGAATTAGCTGTTCATTCTAACGCAACCTATCATGCCTTTTTTGAACGAAATCATACAAAAAGGGGCATTGTCTCAAGCGTAGAGATAGCACAAGTAAACTCGGGGGCAAACTTTTATTTTTTAAATTCTTGTCATGCCCTAGATTTCAGAAGGTCTAATTATTTAGGGGGAATGTATTTATTTTCTCCTAGTTATGGTCTTGCGGTAATGGGTTATACAAAATCAAGTGCCGTAATAGGCGAACAACAGTATTTATTTCGACCAATACAAGAAGGTCAATGTATTGGAGAAGGTATAAAATTATTTTTCCAGCATTATGCGGGAAATCCCCGTAATACAAGAGAGGTGAGTAGATATTATGGTGTGGTTCTTTTAGGTGATCCATTTTTGAAATTAGCTAAGTTTTTAGGTGGAGGGCCAGAGCCGCCCTCAACCTCTCCAACTCCTTCTCCAACTCCAACCCCAACTCCAACCCCTTCTCCCTCTCCAACTCCTTCTCCCTCTCCGTCACATCCTGCGCCGCCTTCTTCAATACCGGTTGAGCCGGGTCAAGGAACTGTATGCATCATTTTGCCTAATGGAAATAAGATATGCATTAAGGAAGATGAGAAAAAAATTATATGTGTTACTTTGCCTCTTATTGGAGAAGTATGTTTTCGATGTACTCAAATTGGCTGCGAGGTAATTTCTGTTGGCACACAGCCTCCTCAAGAAGAGTGTACACCGCCTGACTATAAATGTATCAATGGTAGAGAATATGAATGTGTAGATGGAGAGTGGCGTTATACAGGATCTTGTAGTGTTTGCGGAAATGGTTTATGTGAATCAGGCGAGGATATTAGTAACTGTCCGGCCGATTGTGGTTATTGTAAAACTGATGAAGATTGTGCCCCCTGGGAATGGTGCGACAATGGTTATTGTAGAGTTAAGTAGAATTGATTAAAATGTCAACTAAAAAGCCGCGCCGAAAAATAACAGCGCGGCTTTTAAAAACTTTTAAAATTTATTTTGGTCAATTTTTTCTCTGATCTCTTTGAGTTTGTTTTCTAAAAACCAAAGATTATGAATTGTTAAAAGACGTCCAGCTAGTTGTTCCTTTGCTTTAAATAAAAAATTAAGTTGTGCAATAGAATAATTTTGACAGGTAAAACATTTACACCCTTTTTCAATGGGTTTGAATTTATCCATATAGCGACTTTTTGATATAT
>JAGHAC010000009.1 GCA_021161645.1 bacterium | reverse complement strand
TATTATCAGTAATCCCCTTGCAACTTTTTGCTTATTATATTTCTGTTTTAAGGGGACTTGACCCAGACAAGCCAAGGAATTTGGCAAAGTCGGTTACAGTGGAATAAAAAAGAACAAGAACGCAATACCTACTCTTTATAGACAGGAAATTTTTTACAGAGGTCGATTATTTTATATTTTATCTCTTCGGGATCTTCTTTTTTAATTAAAATTCTGTATATCCATTGGGCAATTAGTTTCATTTCATTTTCTTTCATTCCTCTGCTAGTGGCGGCTGGTGTTCCAAGACGAAGCCCTGTGGGTTTAAAGGGTGATTCGTCTCCCGGCACACTATTTCTATTTGTTAAAATATTTGCTCTTTCCAACAGGCTTTCAGCCAGCGAAGCATCAATTACATCTCGAAGATTAATTAAAATTAAATGATTGTCTGTTCCTCCTGAAAGAAGGTTGAAGCCGTACTTTATTAATTCTTCTGCCAAGACTTTGGCATTTTTTACTATTTGTTTTTGATATTCTTTAAATTCTGGTTTTAGTGCTTCAAAAAAGGCAACGGTTTTAGCACAAATTATATGTTGATGTGATCCTCCTTGAATTCCTGGGAAAACAGCGCGGCGGATTTTATCATAGATTTCCTTTCTTACAAAAATGATTGCTGATCGGGGACCTCTTAAGGTTTTGTGGGTTGTGGTCATTACTACATCGGCGTATTCAAAAGGCGATGGGTGAATTCCAGCCGCAATCAATCCGGCTATGTGAGAGATATCAGCTAAATGATAGGCTCCAACTTCATTGGCAATTTCTCCAAATTTTTTGAAATCAATAATTCTTGGATAAGCGGTTGCTCCAGAAATAATTATTTTTGGTTTTTCTTTCTGGGCAATCTGTTCTATTTCGTCGTAATCAATAAAACCATTTTTATTGACTCTATAATGTATGCTATGCCAAAATTTTGAAGAGATATGAACCTTATATCCATGACTTAAGTGTCCTCCGTGAGTAAGTTCCATAGAAAGAATTTTTTCTCTAGGCTCTAGTAATCCAAAATAAATAGCCAAGTTAGCCGGAGAACCAGAAAGAGGTTGCGGGTGGACTTTCCAGTTTTCGTCTAAGCCAAAAACCTCCTTTGCTTTCTGAGAGCAGAGAATTTCTAGTTGGTCGGCAAACTGACATCCCGGATAATATCTTTTTCCCGGATAACCTTCAACATATTTATTTGTAAAAACAGAAGCGGCAGCTTCTAAAACTGCCGGTGAAGCATAGTTTTCTGAGGGAATTAAATTAAGCGTCTCCTCTTGGCGCTTAATCTCTTTTTGGATTAACTCATAAACCTCGGGCGCAATATTTTTTATATTTTCCATACAATCAAAATCAATTATTTCACTCTATCAAAGAGCAATGAATCGTCAAGTTCGTTTTTTTTAGGCCCAAGTTGTGATATTATTAGATATTAAGAAACTTTTATGAAGGCAATAATTCTGGCAGCAGGAAATGGTGTGCGGCTTCAGCCTTTAACTTTAACACAACCAAAACCTCTTTTAAAAATCTTAGATAAATCAATTTTAGAGCATAATTTAGAACAATTAAGGGGAATTGTTAAAGAGGTAATTTTAGTTGTTGGCTATAAGGGGGAGATGATTCAGAAATATATAGGTAAAAAGTATAAGGGAATTAGTATTCGGTATGTTTGGCAAAAGAATCCGCAAGGGACAGGAGAAGCAGCAAAATTAGCATCAAAGTACATAAAAGATAGATTTCTTCTTCTTAACGGAGACGATTTTTATCTTAAAAAAGATCTGAAAAAACTGGTGGAGCGATTTCCGGCAATATTAACCAAAAAGGTGGAAGATCCTCGTAATTTTGCCGCAGTAATTCTCAAGAAAAATGAAAAGATAAAAGACATTATTGAAAAATCAGAGAAGAAAATTTCTGATCTTGCAAATACTGGAGCTTATTATCTTTCAAAAAAGATTTTTGAATATAAAATCAGTAGATCGAAAAGAGGAGAATATGAGTTCCCTGATTACTTGAGAGAGTTTGTGAAAGATCACGATTTATTTTGCGTTAAAGCCAACGATTGGGTGCCGGTTTCATATTCGTGGAACCTTTTAGATGCTGTAGAATTCTTTTTACAGAAGACAAAATCAAAGAAAGAGGGAAAAATTGAAAAAGGAGCAACTATTAGAGGAAAGCTAATTTTGGGCAAAGGAAGCGTTGTTAGGGCGGGAACATATATTTTGGGATCGGTTTTCGTCGGTAAAAATTGCGTTATTGGTCCCAACTGTTTCATTAGGGGCAATACAATGATAGGAGATAATTGTCGTATCGGGCAAGCAGTAGAGATAAAAAATTCGATTATTTATGAGAATACAAATGTTGCTCATTTGTCTTATGTTGGAGATTCAATTATTGGTCAGAATTGTAATTTGGGAGCCGGCACAATTGTTGCTAATTTAAGGCATGATGACGCCACTATAAAAACAATGATAAAAGGAGATCTTGTAGATACAAAAAGAAGGAAATTCGGAACAGTTTTTGGAGAGAGGGTTAAAACAGGAATAGGAACCTTAATTTATCCGGGACGAAAAATCTGGTCCCATAAAACAACCCTTCCTGGAGAAGTGGTGAAAGAAGATGTTAACTAATTTTGAATTTTGAATTTTGAACTTTGAATTTTGAATTTTTATTATGCCTTACCGTTTTTCTCCGGAAATTTTACTTCAATATTTTTTAAAAAGAGAATCAACTCAGTTTTTTGTAAGCGTTGCCATCCGCTACCTGGCTTTGGGAATGGTCGGAATTTATGAGCCGATCTTTATTTACCTTTACTTCGGAAAAAATCTTCTGCCTACTTTTTTGTTTTGGGCGGCAATATATGGATTGTTTGGTTTGCTTGTGGTTTTCGGAGGAAAGATTATGGCAAGGATTGGCTTAAAGCACACGATGCTTATTTCTCAGTTTTTCTTTTTTGCTTATTACCTTTGTTTATTTTTTCTTCATCAAAATAGTTATTTATTGATTCCGGCAATTTTTCTTCGGGCAATAGGTATGACATTATTCTGGCCTGCTTTTCATACAGATTTTGTTAGATGTACTGAAAGAGACAAAAGAGCAGTTGAAGTAGGGAAACTAAGCGGGATATCATTTACAGCAAATATTATTAGTCCAACAATTGGAGGTTTAATTTTAGCCAATTTTGGATATCTAGTTTTATTTATTGTAGTTTTGGTCACTCTTTTTGCTTCTACTTTCCCACTTTTTCTTTCAAAAGAGAGACATGAAATTTATACCGATTCTTATTTCAAAGCATGGCAGAGAATTAAAAAGAATAAGTCAATTACTTTAGGATTGGCTTCGTTGGGAATTGAGGATATAAGTATAGCGCTTCTCTGGCCGATATTTATGTTTGCTTTAGGAATTAACTTTGAAAAGATGGGAGCAATTACAACCATAGGATTGGCTATTGCAGCTTTATATGCAATTTATATGGGAAGAATTACTCAAAAAAAGAACAAGAAAAAGCTTCTTAGAGGAGCATCAATTTTACTCTCTTTGGCCTGGGTTGTAAAGTATTTTGTGAAGGACACTTTTGGTGCTTTCTTGGCCCATAATTTTTATCGGATTGCTAAAACCTCGGCATCTGTTCCTTTTACCACAACTATTTATGAAAAAGCATCTTTAAAAAAAGAAGAGGCAGATGAATTTTTGATTTATCGAGAAATAGTTCTTAATCTTTCAAGATTGTTCTTTCTTTTATTTTTAGCAGGAATATTTCACTTCTTCCCAAGACCCCAGATAGGATTTATTTTTGCTGCCATCGCTTCTTTAGGTCTTATTTTTGTGGCTCAAAATAAATTACCTTCTTTTAAATTTTTAAAAAAATGAACCCCGATTTTTTAATTTTCCAATCTCTCAACCAAACGGTGGGCAGAATGCCCTTTTTAGATAACTTGGCAATTTTTTTTGCTCGATATGCTGGTTATCTAATTCTATTTACTCTTTTTATATTGTTGTTGATAAACTTCAAAAAGTATAAAAACCTAACAATTCTCTCATTGTTAGCGGCGTTTTTCTCAAGGTTTGTTGTAACAGAGTTAATCCGATATCTTTATTTCCGCCCCCGGCCATTTGTGGTAACCCATACTAATCTTTTACTACCTCATGGGTCAACACCTTCTTTTCCTTCAGGCCATACTTCTTTTTATTTTGCTTTATCTTCGGCAATTTACTTCTTAAATAAAAAACTAGGAACCCTTTTTTTAATCATAAGCGCCTTAATAGGAGTCTCTAGAATTTACTGCGGTCTCCATTGGCCATCCGATATTTTAGTTGGAGTAATAATTGGAATTTTTGTGGGATGGCTTTTTGTTGAACTATTCAAAAGGATTAAAAAAAATTAAATAGAAACTTTCATTGTGCCGGAGGAGGGATTTGAACCCTCATGCCCCGAAGGGCAATGGATTTTGAGTCCATCGCGTCTGCCAATTCCGCCACTCCGGCTTCTCCTTTATTTTATTATCTTTTTTAGAAATTTCAACAACTTTTCTAAACTTCAAAAGTCGATAAAAATCTTCTTCTCCTCCTACGGTTAGTTTTCCCAAGACGATCTAGATGTGGAGAAGTTCTTGCAGAGATAACTTCTTTAATAAGAATTTTTAACAAATATTGTTTTTAGGGAGCGCTGTAATAACATTGCCATGGCAATGTTATTACAGCGGTTTTGGTAGAATTTAGATTTGATAACCCGACAACCTATAATTACTTACTCAATTACTCAATCACTCGACAACTCGATTACTTATTATTACATTCCGGATTCGAACATTTAATTTGCCCCCTTTTTGTTTGCAAAAGAGGCCAGCCGCATTTTGGACATTTCTCGCCTGTTGGTTTATCCCAAACAGCAAAATCACATTCAGGATATTTGTTGCAAGCATAAAACACCTTTCCTTTGCGGGTTCTTTTTTCAACAATTTCACCCTTTTTACATTTTGGACATTTTATTTTCAATCGATTTTCTTCTAAAGGGGCGGTATATTTGCATTTGGGAAAATTGGAACAGGCATAGAATCTTCCAAATTTTCCCAATTTTATAATCACCGGTGCCCCACATAAAGGGCAGGTCTTATTCGTTTTTTCTTCCGCAATTTCTTTTTTGGAAAGTTCTTTCTCTTTTTTCTTTAAATTTTCTTCAAAAGGTTGATAAAATTCTCTAATAACTTCTGTCCAATGTTTTCTTTCTTGGGCAATCTGATCAAGTTGTTTTTCCATTTTGGCAGTAAATTTTATATCTACAATATTAGGAAAGTGTTTTACCAATAGGTCGTTAACAACTATACCGATTTCTGTGGGAAGAAATCTTTTTTTTCTGTCTTTTTGTACATAATTTCTGTCCTGAATTGTTGAGATAATTGGAGCATAGGTAGAAGGCCGGCCGATGCCATTCTCTTCTAAGGCCTTAATTAAGGTGGCTTCCGTATATCTTGATGGCGGTTGAGTGAAGTGTTGAATCGGGGTAATTTTTTTTGCCTTTAGGAACTCATTAACTTCTAAAGGTGGCAAGAAGGTTTCTTTAATTGAGAGTGGATAGATCCTTAGAAAGCCGTCGAATTTTAGAGTCTGGCCACTTGCTCTAAAAGTGTATTTTGAGTTTTGAGATTTTGAATTTGCTTCGATTTCAATAATAGTTGAGTCGAAAATCGCTTCTTTCATTTGCGTTGCCAAAAATCTTCGCCAGATAAGATCGTAAAGCTTTAATTGGTCTCTCTCTAAATTTTTTTCTAAATTCTCGGGTGTATTGTGAGCATATGTTGGCCTGATTGCTTCATGGGCCTCTTGGGCAATTTTTGACTTTGTTTTAAATACTCTGTATTGCCAGTAATTCTTTCCAAAATTTTCTTCAATGAATTTTCTTGCCTGAGATAAAGCCATTTTGGAGAGATTTAGAGAGTCAGTTCTATGATAAGTAATAAAACCTTTTTCATAGAGATTTTGAGCCAAAAACATTGTTTTTTTGGCAGGAAACTTTAATCTTTGCCACGCTTCTTGTTGAAGAGTACTCGTAATGAAGGGTGGGGGCGGGTTCTTTTTTGCTTCCTTACTTTTAATGTTTTTAACTATAAACTCCGCATCCTGAAGTTCATTTACAATTTTCTCGGCTTCTTCTTTCGATTTAATTCCTAATTTTGGTATTGCTTTTCCATCTTTCTTAATTAAAACTGCCTCAAACTCTTTTTGGTTAATTTTTAATTTGAGAAGCTTTGTCTCGATTGTCCAATATTCTTCAGGAATAAATCTTTCAATTTCTCTTTCTCTTTCAACAATTAAACGTACCGCCACAGATTGAACTCTTCCAGCAGACAAACCTCTTGCAACTTTCCTCCACAAAAAAGGTGATAGCATATACCCGACAATTCTATCCAATACTCTTCTTCCAAATTGAGCATAAACAAGAGCCATATCAATCTTTCGAGGATTGTTCAGAGCCTCTTTTATTGCCTTTTCTGTAATTTCATGAAAAACAATTCTCTGGTAATCTTTTAAAGATAAAACCTCTTTGAGGTGGTATGCTATTGCCTCTCCTTCTCTATCTTCATCAGTTGCAAGGATTATTTTACTTGCTTTTTTACTTTCTTTTTTTAAAAAGTTTACAACCTTCCTTGATTTTCTGGGGATTATAAACTTTGGCTGGAAATTATTTTCTATATCTACTCCCAAGCTGCTTTTTGGCAAATCTCTTATATGTCCAAAAGAGGAGAGAACTAAAAAATCCTTCCCTAAGAATCTTTGAATGGTATGGGCTTTTGTTGGTGACTCAACGATGACTAAACTTTTATTTGTGTCTGTGCTCATAAATTGAAATTACTATACCACAACTACAAAATAATTGTTATATTGCGGTGAAAATTCCCCCGCCTAAATTTTTTACCTTCCCGCCAAACTCTAATTTTGATAAGTTTTGCAATACTTCTTGAGGGTTCATTTTTGTTGTTTGAATTATTTGATCAATATGAAGGGTATTGTTGCGTAAGAGATTTAAAATAAGATTTTCTTCTTTTGTTTCTCCTTTAACTTTTTCTTTCTTTTGAGTTTTTATTCTAAAGAACTTTAGAATGTTCTCTGGTTTATCAACAAGATGAGCCCCTTTTTTGATTAAGAAGTGACAACCGGAAGATGTTTTATTATAAACGGAACCCGGAATTGCAAAAATAGGTTTTTGTTGGGAAGTTGCCCAATCAGCAGTAATTAAGGCGCCTGATTTTTCTCGCGCTTCAATTACCAAAACCCCAAGTGAGCATCCGGCGATAATTCTGTTTCTTTCTGGAAAGTGAAAGCGATTAGGAGGGGTTGAGGCCGGATATTCAGAGATTATTAATCCTTTATTTTGTATAATTTCTTGAGCAAGTTTTTTATTTTCTTTTGGGTAAATTTTATCAAGGCCTGATCCCAGAACAGCAATAGTTTTTCCCTTGTGTTCAATACAGGTTTTGTGAGCTAAAGTATCAATGCCTTTAGCAAGTCCGCTAACAATAATAAGTCCAGCTAAGGTTAGAGTTTTTGTAAAATCAATTACTGCCTTTTTGCCATAGTCAGTGCATCTTCTTGTGCCAACAACAGCTAAGTAAGGAGCACGCGCTTTTAAAAGTTCAAGGTTGCCCATTAAGTACAATACTTTTGGCGGGCGCGGAATTTTTTTAAGGCAATCGGGAAATAAGTAGTGAGAACTATCAATTTTTAGTATTTTGTTTGACAAAATTAGAGAAATATGTTAATTTTACAATAAAGCTTTTTTACATTCCTATTTAGGAGAGGAGGAAGAGATGACAATAGACTGGTCTGAGATAAAGGATCTTCTGCCTCCAGGGTGGGAGCTCAAGGATGATCCCCATAATTTGTTGCTTGTAGATCCGAACGGGGAAGTAAAAATGGTATGGTCGGCTAGAGCACAAAAAGAATTCATTTTGAAGAATCTGGAGGAGTTCTTTGCCGAGCAAGAGCGCTGCTAAACAGCGCTCCTTTTTTTATTAAATTCAGTCATTGCTTTTTGGATATCATTCTGAAGAGCCATTTTTACCGCTTCGGAAAAATCTTTTTTTACCTTATCTAAAACTTTTTGCTCTTTTCTATTGAATTTTTCAAGAACAAAAACTTTTCGGTCATAATTTTTAGGAAATTTTTTTGGCTGAATTCCAACCCTGAATCTTGTAAAGTTTTTATTGCCCAAAAATTGAATAATAGATTTTACCCCATTATGTCCAGCAGCTCCCCGATTTTTGACAATTCTAAAGTTTCCCAGTAAAAGATCTATATCATCATGAACAATCCAAAGATGGGAAAGAGGAACTTTATGAAACCGAAGTAGCTTTAAAACAGCTGTTCCCGAATTATTCATAAAAGTTTGAGGTTTGGCGAGAATTACTTCTTTCTTAAAAAGCAAGCCATGAGAGACAACTGACTTAAGCCGTTTCTTTTCTTGCCAAGGAGAAAAGTTTCCCAACTTATATAGATGGTCTAAAAAATCGAAGCCCACATTGTGGCGCGTATTCGCAAATTTTTTTCCGGGGTTGCCTAGCCCCACCAAAAGGATCATATTTTAAAATAATAGCAGATTACTTGAAATTTCAAAAGGCTCTGTTGTATAATTGGAAATATGAAACAAGTTTTGTATTTTTTTTGGGAGATGATAAAAATTTTTTTAATCGCTCTTTTGATAGTTATTCCTATCAGAGAGTTTGTTTTTCAACCATTTTTCGTGAAGGGTCAAAGCATGGAACCCAATTTTCACGATTACGATTATCTAATTGTGGATGAGATTTCCTATAGATTTCATAATCCAGAAAGGGGCGATGTGGTAGTACTAAAGAATCCCAATAATCATACTCAAAAATTTATCAAAAGAATTATTGGTTTACCCGGAGAAACGGTTGTGATAGAAGACGGAAAAGTGATAATTGAAAAAGATAACAAAAGCTTTATTTTAGATGAATCTACTTACCTCGGAAAAAACAATTTTACGCCTGGCAATCTTAGGGTAACATTAGGATCAGACGAATATTTTGTAATGGGTGATAATCGAGCGCATTCGTACGATTCAAGATATTTTGGGCCCATTAAAAGGAAAGATATAATAGGTAGATTTGCCCTTAGGGTTTGGCCCATTCCGGTTTTTGCTCATAATCTCTCCTATTAACTTTTATGTCTTCTAAAATCAAATTTCAGACACCTACAGGAATGAAGGATCTTCTTCCGGAAGATTTAGAGTTTTATGAAAGAGTTTTTGAGGTGGTAGATAATTTTGCTAAACTTTTTGGTTTTAACAAAATTCAAACTCCAATAGTTGAAGACGTTCAACTTTTTGAGAAGGGCACAGGAGGAAGTACAGATATAGTAGAAAAACAGATGTATATTTTGAAAACAAAAGGCGGGGAGTATCTTGCTTTACGCCCCGAATTTACACCAGCATTTGCTCGAGCATATTTTGAACATGGAATGATAAACTGGACTCACCCGGTTAAATTATATACTTTTGGACCTCTTTTTAGACACGAAAAGCCACAGGCGGGAAGGTTAAGACAATTTTACCAGTTTAATTTTGAAATATTCGGTTCCAGAAAACCTATAACCGATGTTGAAATTATTTATTTATTCTGGGAAATTCTAAAAGAACTAGGACTTAAAAATTTGATTGTTCATATAAATAGTATTGGCGATAAACAGTGCAGACCCTATTACAAGAAAACATTAGTAAGATATTTAAGATCTCGAGAAAGAGACTTGTGTCCCGATTGCAGAAGAAGATTAAAAACCAATCCCTTGCGTGTTTTAGACTGTAAGCAGGAAAAATGCAGAACAGTAATCGCCCAAGCACCTCAGATATTAGATTATTTATGTGGAGAATGTAAGCAACATTTAGAGAGAGTATTAGAATATTTAGACGCGCTGGAAATACCATATTTTCTCAATCCTTATTTAGTAAGAGGGCTTGATTATTATACAAAAACCGTTTTTGAAATAGTTCCGGATAATATCTCTAATCCTACTGCTTTGGCAGGAGGGGGAAGATATGATGATCTACTAAAACTTATAGGCAAAAGAGATATTCCTGCTACTGGAGCGGCAGCCGGTATTGAGAGAATTATTGCTTTAATGAAAGAGCAAGAAGTTTTCAAGCCCTCAAAAAAGAAGATAGATGTTTTTGTTGCTCAGCTGGGAGATAAGGCAAAAGTGAAAGCTTTAAAAATTCTAAAGGGTCTTAGGAAAGCAAAAATTTTTCCCGCCTTCTGTTTAAGTAAAGATTCGCTTGGCAGTCAATTGAAAATTGCCGATAAGCTAGAGGTGCCTTTTGTAATTATCCTTGGCGAAGAAGAGGTTCTGAAAGGTAGGGCGCTTATAAGAAATATGAAGACAGGTACTCAAAAGGAGGTTAAGTTTGAAAAATTAAACCAAGAACTTAAAAAATTATTAAAGAAAAAGAAAAAATAATATGGAGAAAGAATGTATTTTTTGTAAAATTATTAGAGGAGAGGTTTCTTCAGAGAAAATTTTAGAAGATGAGGATTTTATTGTTATCAAAGACATAAATCCTAAGGCAGATGTACACTTGTTGATTATTCCTAAAGAGCACATTACCTCACTTAGAGAATTTAATTCAGAGAAGGCAGATATGTTAGGAAAGATGCTTTTAGTTTCAAAAGAGCTGGCTAAAAAATTTGATCAAGCTAAAGATGGTTATAAAATAGCAATAAATGTAGGAAAAGGAGGGGGGCAAATAATAGATCATTTTCATATTCATTTTCTTGCCGGTAACTTGACAGGTCTTCCATAAAAACATAAAGTAGGATATTAATAAAAAGTCAAAACGCAAAAGTCAAAAGTCAAAACTAGTTTAAAAATTAAGAAATAAAAATTCAAAATTAAAAACGGTGTGGTTATGGCTGGATTAAAAGTAGAAAAAAGAGAACACGAAAACAGCAAACAATTGGTTAATAGTTTTTTAAGGCGCTTAAAGCAAAGTGCGATTTTGAAACAGGCAAAAGAGTCAGCGTATCAAAAAAGATCTCTAAGTAGAAAACTTAAGATTAGAGCTGCTCTTCGAAGGGAGGAACTAAAGCGTTACTATAAGAAACTGGAGAAATTAGGGAAAATTTAGATTAGCGAGAATAAACAAAAAGCCCCCGAGAGGGGGCTTTTTGTTTGCTCCAAAAAATTTTTTTGCTATCATTAAATAATGGCTGAAGAGAGACTCTTAGAGATTACCAATCTTACCCAAAATATTATAGATGAAAAATTTTTTCAAGAGATAGCTAATTATGTTTTAGGAAAAGAAAAGACACAAGGATTAATCTCTTTAGTTTTCGTTGGTCCGGGAAGAATCAAGAAACTGAACAAGCAATACAGGAAAAAGAATAGAGTTACAGATGTGCTTTCTTTTCCGGCAAGAGCAGAAGTATTTGTTCAAGAAGACAATAAAAATTTTCTAGGAGAGATAGTGATTTGTTTGAGGGTAGTAAAGAAAACATCAAAAAGAGAGAACATTCCTTTTGAGGAAGAGTTGGCGCGAGTTTTTATTCACGGTATTTTACATATTTTAGGATATGATCATTTTAAGCCAGAAGAAGAAAAGATAATGATTACCAAACAGGAAAAATATCTTGAAGAAATATTAAGAAAAGTTAAATGTCAAAACCAATAATTGCCACAATCGATATTGGATCATCGGCTGTAAAAGGAATTGTCTGTCAAAAATTGGAGGATAAAGACCAATATCAGGTTTTGGCACACTGTATCTTAAAATCGGAAGGAATAAGAAGAGGAGCTGTAATTGATTCACAAAAAACAGCAGAAGTAATTGAAAGAATAAAATCCCGATTGGAAGCTCTTTCTCGCAGCAGAATCAAAAATGTTTTAGTGAATATCGGCGGACATCATATTTTTGTTAAACCTGTAAAAGGAGCTGTAGCTATTTCAAGAGCAGATCAGAAAGTTTCTCAGGAGGACATAGAAAGGGTGCAAGATGAAGCAAAGGCGTTATCACTTCCCTTAAATAAAGAAGTTTTGAACATTTATCCAAAAGAATATATTATAGACGAAGAAAGAGGAATAAAAAATCCGCTAGGTCTTCAGGGTATTAAATTGGAAATGGAAGGTATTGTTACCTGCGTTTTTTCTCCCTATTTAAAAAATCTTAAAGACGCTGTGCTGTCTGCTGATCTCAATATTATAGATGTTCTTCCCTCTCCTCTAGCAGATGCTTACGCTTTGCTTACTTCTCAACAAAAGGAATTGGGGGTTGCTTTAATAGATATCGGCGCAGGTACCACCAGTATGGCCGTTTTTGAAGAGGGGCAACTGATTCATCTGGCTGTTTTTCCAGTAGGGTCTTCCAATATATCAAATGATGTCGCAATTGCTCTAAAAACCGAAATAGATATTGCCGAAAAAATCAAGAAAGAATTCGGCAAGCTTATTTTTTCCAAGGCAAACAGAAAAGAAAAGTTAAAATTGGATTCCGGTGAAGTTTTTGTTTTTTCGACCAGAGAATTTTCAAAAGCGGCACGAGCGCGCATTGAACAGATCTTTGATCATATCAAAAAAGAACTCAAAAAAATCAACAAATATGGAAAACTGCCCGCAGGAGTAGTTTTAACAGGAGGAGGAAGTAGAATTCCGGGATTAGTTGATTACGCCAAGAGAGAGTTGTCTCTTCCTGTGCGTCTGGGTAAGTTAAATAAATTCATTGGTCCTCGTTTGGATGAAAGATTTTCAGTTGCTTGCGGTTTGGCGGTCGTCGGGTTGGAAGAAGAAGGAGAAGGAGAAGGTATATTCTCTAAAATTTCTCAGGTGTTCCACAAAATTTTAGAAATTATTAAACCATGAAAGAATTAGATTCAATAAAAGTAGTCGGAGTAGGCGGCTCCGGTGGTAATGCTATTACAAGAATGTTTCAAAAACGCCAAAAGCTCGCAGACAAACTCGAGCTTATTGCAATTAACTGTGACCTTCAAGATCTTCGTCAAACAAAATCAGATAAGAAAATTCAAATAGGAAAAAATACTACAAAGGGTTTTGGTGCTGGAGCAGATCCAGAAATTGGATATAAAGCTGCCTTGGAGCGAAAAGAAGAAATTAAAAAGGCAATTGGAAAGGCAAAAATAGTTTTTATTACCTGCGGACTTGGGGGAGGAACTGGTACTAAAGGATCTTCAGTGGTTGCTGAAATTTCCAAAAAAGAAATAGGTGCTCTGACAGTAGGTATTGTTACTCTTCCATTC
This sequence comes from bacterium, assembly GCA_021161645.1. Taxonomy (GTDB): domain Bacteria; phylum Patescibacteriota; class Minisyncoccia; order Minisyncoccales; family PEYH01; genus JAGHAC01. The sequence continues at coordinate 2,542 of JAGHAC010000009.1, read as the reverse complement.
AGTTTTGAGGGGATTGAAAGAAAAAAGATAGCACGGTCGGGTTTAGAACTTTTAAGAAAAAATGTAGATTCTTTAATTGTGATAGAAAACGATCGCCTGCTTACACAAATAGATGAAAAAACTAATATCTTAGATGCTTTTTGGAAATGCGATGAAGTTTTACAGGATATTGTTTTTGGAATGGCTAATCTTCTTTTTTCGGTGGGCTTTATAAATATCGATTTTGCCGACATTAAAGAAATAATGAAAGATTCCGGCAACACTCTTTTTGGATTAGGGAAAGGAAAAGGAGAAAATAAATTAGAGGACGCCGCGCGCAACGCAATAACATCTCCTTTTTCCAATATTTCAATAGATGGGGCAAAGGGATTAATTTTTAATGTCTTTGTGAATGATGACGTTGGCTTAAAAGAATTAGAAGAAGCAGCTCAAATTATCACAGAAAGAGTTTCTTCCTCGTCGAAAATTATTTTTGGGGTTACTCGGGAAAAAACAATGCCTAAAGATGAAGCAAAAATTATAGTAATAGCTACGGGTATAGAATGAAAAAAAAGTTATCCACAATTTTCAAAATTTGTCAGGGTTTTTTGACAGGGATATAATATCCTAATCTAAGCCTCTCAATTAACCTTTTAGAGATTTATGGAAAACAAAATAGAAAAAGTTATCAAAAGAGATGGGACAATTGTTGATTTTGATCCATCAAAAATTACCCAAGCTATTTATAAGGCGGTTACTGCTTCGGGTCAGGGAGATGGGAAGTTATCAAAAAAATTATCCGATAGAGTAATAGAGCTTTTGAACCGACGATTTAAAAAAGACGAGATTCCCACCGTAGAGCAGATACAGGATATAATAGAGGAGGTTTTAATATTGGAAAATCTTGTTGAGACAGCCAAGGCATATATTTTATATAGGGAGCAAAGAAGAAGGATTAGAGAGGCAGTTGTTTTAAGCGAAGAGGCGGTTGATAAGGTTGATCAATATCTAGAAAAACTTGATTGGGAGGTGCAGGAAAACGCTAATATGGCATTTTCTTTGCAAGGGCTTAATCATTATGTGGTTTCCTATGTAGTTAAAAAATACTGGCTAAACAAAATTTACCCAAAAGAAATAAGAGAGGCAAATGAGTCAGGTGATTTTCATATTCACAACTTAGATACTTTAGGCCCCTATTGTGTTGGTTGGGACCTTTACGATCTTCTCCTCGAGGGCTTTGGTGGAGTTTATGGGAAAGTAGAATCTCGTCCTCCAAAACATTTCAGGGCTGCTCTAGGTCAAGTAGTTAATTTTATGTATACATTGCAAGGAGAAGCAGCTGGAGCAATTGCCTTTTCTAATTTCGACACGCTTCTTGCTCCTTTTATAAGATACGACAATTTAAACTACGCTCAAGTAAAGCAGGCGATTCAAGAGTTTCTTTATAATATGGCAGTGCCAACAAGAGTGGGTTTTCAATGTCCCTTTACAAATATTACATTAGATCTCACGCCTTCTCCGGTATATGCTAAACAGCCAGTGATTATAGGAGGAGCTCCTCAAAAGGAAATTTATGCTGACTTTGAAGAAGAAATGAAAATGTTAGATAAAGCGTTTTATGAGGTAATGCTTGAAGGAGATAAAAGGGGCAGGCCATTTCATTTCCCGATACCCACAATTAATATTACAAAAGACTTTCCTTGGAATGATCCTAATTTTGATTTGATATTTGAAGCATCGGCAAAATACGGCATTAATTATTTTGCCAATTACATTAACTCAGAAATGAAGCCCGAGGATGTAAGATCAATGTGCAAATTGCCAAGTACCCAGATTATCTATAGAAACGCCTCGGGTGCTATTGCTAAGACAGAGATAAGAAGAATAGTCGATGACTTTTTATTAAGAAATAATCCAATAGAAATTTTAGTGAATGGCGAGTTTAAGCCTGTTAAGAATGTAATCAAAATAAGAATAGAAAACGAAGATATTCTCAAGGTTACTCTTGATAATGGAGTTGTGGATAAAATGACTTTAGATCACCCCTCTTTAATTATTGAAAATGGAAAACTAAAAGTAGTAGAAAGCAGAAATTTAAAAGTAGGAGACGAATTTCCAATTGCAAAATATCCCTATGAAGGAGAATTAGGAGATTTTGATCTTGGAAGATTGGTTGGGCTCTACGTTGGTGATGGCTGGATATCTCATAACGGGGCCACTCTTAACTTTGTTTTTAACTACAAAGAAAAAGAGTTGGTCGATTTTGTTCAAAAGATGGCAAGCGAGCGCTTTGCTTCTTTGGTGACAGTTCGTTCTGATCAAAATCACCAATACATTCGTGTTTCCATAGCCAGTAGAGGGCTAGTTGAACTAATGAAAGAATATGTGCGAGGAGAAGGAGCATTAGATAAAAGGTTAAATTCCAAAACATTTAGTAGGTCTATAGATTTTAGAAAAGGGGTTTTGGTTGGGATAATAGAAAGCGATGGTAGCGTTTTGAAACAAAGAAATAATATTGTAATTCACCTTGGCAACGGCGAACTGATAGAAGATATTTTTATCC
>JAGHAC010000044.1 GCA_021161645.1 bacterium | reverse complement strand
GTTCAAAATATGAAAAAAGCAGTAGAGGAAGTATTTAAAAATACCAAAAGGGGAGAAATATGCCTTCTCTCGCCGGCAGCAGCAAGCTTTAATCTTTTTAAAGACTACAAACATCGCGGCAATCTCTTTAGAAAACATATAAAAAAAATTGCCTATGAAAAAGAAAACAAAACCTGATTTGATTCTTTTAATATCAGCTCTTATAATGATTCTTCTGGGAATTATTGCTATTGCCAGCGCTTCTATTCCAATAGCAACTAAAAAAATTTCTGACCCTCTGTTCTATGTTAAAAAACATTTTTTCTTGGGAATTATTCCCGGAGTTCTTCTAGGAATCCTCTTTTATAAAATTTCGCTTCAATCCTTAAGAAAAAAATCTCTCTGGTTTTTTATCTTTACCCTTGCTTTAACTGCCGCTACACTTATCCCTCATATAGGAATCACAATTGGTGGAGCGCGACGATGGATCAATTTTATAGCTTTTAGTTTTCAACCGTCAGAAATTCTAAAATTGGGATTCTTGGTTTATCTTTCCGCCTGGCTGGCAACTCTTCCTAAGAAAATCTCAATTAAAAAGAGTTTTTTTCCTTTTTTAGCTATTATCAGTGCCCCTTCAATATTACTAATCTTACAACCAGACATTAGCACTTTAGGTGTAATTATAGTAATTGCTATTGCAATTTATTTATATTCCGGTGCTCCTTTAAAAAATCTAATCATTTTAGGTCTTATCATAATAGTAGCGCTCGCCATTTTAATAAAAATTGAGCCGTACCGCCTAAATAGATGGGCAATATTTTTAAATCCTGAAGCTGACCCACTAGGCAAGGGATATCAAATAAAACAATCCTTGATTGCTGTTGGTTCTGGTGGTATTGTAGGAAAAGGACTAGGTTTGAGTGATCAAAAATATGGATATTTGCCTCAACCTTTCAGCGACTCAATTTTTGCAGTAATAGCAGAAGAAACAGGTTTGTTGGGATCCCTTTGTGTTGTTACTCTTTTCTTTACCTTTGCTTTTAGAGGATTAATGATTTCTCAAACATATAACACAAAAAATGTTGAGGATAAGTTTAAATCTCTTCTGTCAGTTGGAATTGTAACATGGATAACATTTCAAGCAGTTGTACATATAGGTGCCAATATCGGCATTCTTCCGTTGACAGGTATTCCCTTGCCATTTATAAGCTATGGTAATTCCGCACTAATAGCAGAATTTCTTGCTCTATCTATTCTCTTAAATATTTCCAAACGCAAATAAATATGAAAAGTAAAATTGTTTTGACAGGAGGAGGAACCGGCGGACATATTTATCCGTTAATCGCGTTAGTAAAAGAAATGAAAAAACTTTCACCACCGTCTTTGGATTTAGAATTTTATTTTTTAGGACCATCTCACCCTGACCTAAAAAAATTAGAAGAAGAAAATGTTTCAATAATTCTAATAAGGTCAGGCAAATTAAGAAGATATTTTAATTTTTCTGCAATAATTCAAAATATCAAAGATCTTTTCTGGAATATTCCCTTAGGAACTTTTCAAAGCTACAAAATTCTGAAAAACCTTAACCCTTCGCTCATCTTTAGCAAAGGAGGCTATGGCTCAATTCCAGTAATCCTTGCCGCTAAACTTCTAAAGATACCTCTCTTCATTCATGAATCTGACAAGATTGCTTCCCTGTCTACCAGAATTGCCTCAAAATATGCAAATAAAATATTTGTTGCTTTTTCTAACACTAAAGGCATAGCAAAAGAAAAGACAATTTTCTCTGGCAACCCTATTCGAAAAGAACTCACAGAGGGCAATAAAGAAGATGCATATAAAATGTTCAATATTATTGGAAAACGTCCTATCATTCTAATAGTAGGAGGATCTCAAGGGGCACAAAGGATTAATGAGGTTATTATTAATGCCTTACCCAAACTTTTAGATATGTTCGAAATTATTCACCAATGCGGCAAAAAAAACGAAAAACTTATTAAAGAAAGTATCCCTTTTTTGATTACCCCAGAACAGAAAAAATATTATCATCTTTTTGGATTTCTCAACGAAGAACAATTAAAAAATGCATATAGGGTGGCAGATTTGGTAATAAGTAGAGCAGGGGCAGGAGCCATTTTCGAAATCGCCAGCAATGGTAAGCCAAGTATATTAATACCTCTTCCAGAATCTGCCCAAAATCACCAAAGAGCCAATGCCTATTATTATGCTAAACTTGGTGCAGCTAAAGTAATAGAAGAGGAAAGTTTTAAGCCCCACTTTATTGTAGAAGTTTTGAGAGAGATGTTTTCTAAACCAAGGGAACTTATGCAAATGGGTAGGCTGGCAAAAGATTTTATAAAAAAAGATGCTTCTTTTATTATTGCTAGTTATTTGCTAGGATATCTTGATAAATTGAAACAAAATAGATTGTAGCTTCAATCACAAAATATGTTTTGTTATTTGTCAAGTATATGCTTATGCTGAAGCAACAAAAAGAAAAACCAAGAGTAAGAATAGCGCCGTCTCCGACAGGTCCGTTTCACATTGGAACCGCACGAACAGCCCTGTTTAACTATCTCTTTGCTAAAAAAAACGAGGGCGCGTTTATTCTACGCATAGAAGATACTGACAAAGAAAGATCAAAAAAAGAATGGGAAAACGATATCATAAAATCTCTTTTGTGGTTAGGCTTAACTTGGGATGAAGGACCAAATCCTAAAGATACTAATCAAGAGATAGGCTCTTTTGGGCCTTATCATCAAAGCAAAAGAAAGAAAATATATAGAAAATATCTCGAAAAATTAATAGAAGAAGGAAAAGCTTATTATTGCTTTTGTTCACCCGAAGAACTAGAAGCAAAACGTCAATATTTTATGAGTATTGGAGAACCTCCGCGATATGACGGAACCTGTAGAAATTTAACTCAACAAGAAGTAAAAAAGAAAATTCAGGAAGGAAAACCATTTGTAATAAGACTTAAAACCCCTGAAAAGATAATTTCGTTTGTTGATATTATTCACGGAAAGATTGAAATAGACACATCTCTTTTAGGAGATTTTGTACTTGCTAAGAGTTTTGAAGAACCACTATATAATTTTGCTTGTGTGATAGACGATTATGAAATGAAAATTACTCATATCATTCGGGGCGAAGATCATATTCCGAATACTCCAAAGCAAATACTCATTCAGGAAGCTCTCGGTTTACCTAGGCCTCAATATGCTCATCTTCCTTTAATTTTAGGCCCTGACAAATCCAAGCTCAGTAAAAGACATGGAGATGTTGCTTTTTCTCAATATATTAAAAAAGGGTTTTTACCCGAGGCAATGCTTAATTTTATGGCTTTCTTGGGTTGGAATCCCGGAGACGAAAGAGAATTATTTAATCTTTATCAGCTTATAGAAGAATTCTCACTTGAAAGATGTCAAAAATCTCCGGCAATATTTAATATTCAGAAACTTATATGGATTAACGGTCATTATATTCGTAAAAAACCAATAAAATTGCTTACAAAATTATGTATTCCTTATCTAATAGAGGCTGGCTTTATAAAACCTCTATATGAAGAAGCTACATTGAAACTTATTAACAATAATCATCGATTTTCGGAAGAAATCAAAGATACTTATGTTGTAATAGAAACTCAAGACAAAATAAGCTTTTCTTACATCCAAAAAATAATTGAAATATATCAAGAGAGATTAAAATATCTTGCCGAAATTCCAGAATTAGTAGATTTCTTTTTTAAAAAAGAGCTTATATATCCTAAAGAATTGCTTTTCTGGAAAGAAGCAAAGAAAAACGAGACCTTAAAAGCATTAAAAATCCTCAAATCACTACTTTCGAAAATCAAGAAAGAAGAATGGCGCAAAGAAAAATTGGCTGAAATAATTTTGCCAGCCGCAGAAAAATTTAATGAAAAAAATAGGGGATATCTTTTATGGCCTCTGAGAGTTGCTCTTTCGGGGAAAAAAGCCTCCGCGGGCCCATTCGAAATAGCTGAAATTCTTGGCAAAGAAAAAACTTTAAAAAGAATAGAAGCTGCACAAATTTTAATTAAAGAAGAAAAAAAATGAAAAGGGGAGTGGCTATATTAATTACTTTAGGCTTACTAACAGTTTATTTTCACCCGCTTTTTATATTTGCACAAGATCATCCTATTGAAACACAAATCGAAAAACGAATAGAAAGTAAGATTAAAGATCGAGTAAGCTCTACAAAAGAAACAATCAAAAGCGGTTTTCTTGATACTCTCAGAAAAACAGGATCTTGGATAAGAAATAATCTTACCCAAAAACTTGTAGAATGGTGGGATCTTCAGGCTAAACCATATTTACTCTCGCTATGGAATCAACTGCTCGAACTGATGAATAAAGAGATATATTTATAAAAGTTTAAAATTAAAAATTGCAGTTAAAAATTAAAAAGTTGGTACTAGGGGCTTGACTCACCTTTTTGATACGCTATAATGAAATTGAGTATAATATCCCTTACACTCAATTAAATATCTTGTTTTCCGCGAAAATAGAGAATTAATGCTCCCCTAGTAATATTATGGCAAAAAAACAAGCATTTTTACCTTTATTAGACGAATTTTTACTTTCTCTTCAAACAAATAATTATTCAGAAGAGACCGTTTATAATTATCAAAGAGATCTGGAAACTTTTCAAGCTTTTCTAGCTGAAATAGGAATTCCTTTTGATAAAATAAATAAAAAAATTATTCTAAATTATAAGGCATATCTAACCTCTATTGATAGAAAAACACCCAAAAATTCCAAGACCCAAAAGCGGCTTAGTAGTTTTTCTATCAACAGAATGCTTTCTTCTTTGCGCTCATATTTAAAATTCCTTATAGATATGGATTATCCTGTACCTGTTGCTCCAGAAACAGTCAAATTAATAAAAACAGATCGTAAACATCCCCGGGTACCAGAATTTGATGATATTATTAAGATTATTGAATCACCTACAAACATAGAAAAAGATAAGTTTGTGGGTTTAAGAAACCGAGCAATGCTTGAAACATTGTTTGCAACAGGTATGAGAATTTCTGAACTTTTAAATTTAAAGAAAGTTGACTTAGACAAAAGCGGTAGGATTTTTATTAAAGGTAAGGGCAAAAAAGAAAGATTTGTTTATCTCACCCCCCGATCTATAAAACACATTAAAAAATATTTAGATTATCGCGGAAAAGATAATTTCCCCTATTTATTTATCCCAAAAAGAGGTAGAAATGTACACAAAAAAGACAAAAAAATTGCTCCAAATTATCTTCAAGAACGCGTAAAAAGATATCGAGAATTTTTAGGCATTAATATTCCAATATCTTGCCATACTCTAAGGCACGCTTTTGCTACCTATCTTGCTGAAAGCGGAGCTAATCCGGCGGCTATCCAAATATTGCTTGGGCATGAATCGTTAGACACTACAACTAGATATGTTCATGCCTCTGACAGATATGCTGAAAAAATTCACCGAAAATATCATCCTTTAAAAGAATAGCTTTCTCTCCCTCCCTTACTCTTTTTTTCTGAGCTCTCAATAAATAATAAACGCGCGACTTCATAGTCGCGCGCATATTCTTATTATCTAATGATGCATATCTATCGATATCGAGACAAGAGGCACTATAAAAGTAAATGTCCAGGCCAAAATGAGTAGCTGCCTCGTAGCAAAATTATACTTACGAAACTCGTGAACAATCCTTTTTACGCCTTGTGCAAGCAAAAAAAAGACTGCGAAGACACTGCCGATTGCAAGAACGAAAGCGAGTAATCTAAACATCATAGAGCAAAACACAATAAAGAGAAACCATCCTCCTAGCGAAGCCAAAACAGAAAACATCAAAATTGCTATTACTAAACCTATCTTCATTAAAAAATTTCCAATTTGGCGGTATTTGTGGTGTATTGAATATCCTAAATATATCATTCCAACGCCCGCCACAAGAGGATAGACAATTCCCTGATAAAGAACATATCTCAGATGGACTGTTGAAAAAGGTGCAAATTTGAAACCTACAAGCACAAGAATAACTATAATACTAACCACCACTAATCCCATTGATAGCACTCTTTCTGGAAACATTATTCTTTCTTCTTGCATTATTTATCACTCCCCTTATTAAGTTGTTGAAGTTCTTTTAAAACTTTAAAATAACATCTTTCAAATGTCAATACTAAATTTATTACAAAGTTTAACCTTACAATGTTCTATTTGCTTTTTTTAAAAAAATGTTTTACTGTCTTGAATCTATCTAATAATTTCTTAGCTTCGTCAGAAATAGGAATAACCTTCTTTGCTTCGTGTTGTTTAACAATTAATTCTAAAAGCTTTAATGGATGGCTTGATAGAAAATTGCCCTTTTTTATTAATCGTACTTTTCCGTTTGCTATTTTCTCAACTGTCGAGATCATTCTTTTTGAAAGATAAGCTGGTACAAAAAGATAAATTTTTTCTTTCGAATCTTTTTCTAAAACTTCCCTGAGATTCTTCTCTATCTCCCCGATCAGCTTTTTTATCTTTTTTCTTTTTTTTGGTTCAAAAACTCCACCCATCTCAAAAATTCTTCCTCTTCCTCCTCTTGCAAAAAATCCTTCTCGCTCTTCTCTTTCTTTAGGCAATCTAATTTCTAATTTTTTAGATACCTCTTCATTGGATATCTCATAAAAAACTGCTCCTTCTTTTCCAGCTACAACTATAAGAGCATTTTCTCTTTGAAGTAAAGAAAATTTTTGAGGAATTTTCATAAAAAATAAATTAATTCTAAGTTATATGATGATTGATATTTATAAATTATTTTCCAAATCGCCTTTGGCGTCTAGTATAATCTAAAAAAGCGTTATCCAGATCTTTCTTGCTAAACTCAGGCCAGAATTTTTTGGAAAAATAAAGTTCTGAATAAGCCATCTGCCATATTAAAAAATTGGAAACTCTTTTTTCGTCGCCAGTACGAATCACTAGATCAGGATCAGGCATTCCCCTTGTCCATAAAAACTTTGAAAACAATTCTTCGTCTATTTCTTTAACATCGATCCTCTTTTTGACAATCTTTTTTACTGCCTCAACAATATCCGCTCTTCCTCCATATGAGAGTGCTATGTTAAATACATGTTTCTTATTTCTTTTGGTGATATTTTCAACTTCTTTTATCTTTTGCTGAAGTTCTTTTGGCAATCTCTTTATTTGGCCAATAAAATTTACTTTTACCTCGTTTTCTGTAAGTTCTTCTATATATTTCTTGGAAAAAGCATTTTTTAGCAATCTCATTAAATAATCTACCTCTTTTTTATCTCTTTTCCAGTTCTCAGTAGAAAAAGCAAAAATTGTTAAATATCTTACCCCTTTTTTAAAAGCGTAGCTCGAAATCTTCCTCAAATTGTCTAACCCTTTTTTATGACCAAAAAAAGTAGGAAGATTTCGCTTTTTTGCCCACCTTCTGTTGCCGTCAATAATAATACCAAGATGTTGGGGGATCCCCATATTCAAATTTTAATTCTTCTTGCTGGCTAGCAATCTTTGAAATTAAAAAACCCAGCCCGAAAGCCAGGAGAAAAAACAAAAATATAATTGCCAATTTAATAACTTCTTCCTTCTTCTCTTTGACTTTAAGAAAAAAATTTGGTAATATATTCATTGCTGATTGTCTAACTATTAAATTTATCTTATGTCAAAGACAAAATCTGCTGGATCTACAAAATTAGGAAGAGATTCTCAACCAAAATATTTGGGGGTAAAAATTTTTGACGGCCAAAAAGTAAAACCGGGAATGATAATTGTTCGTCAGAGAGGAACAAGGTTTGTACCCGGAAAGAATGTTCGTCGAGGAAAAGACGATACTCTCTATGCTATAAAAGAGGGTGTGGTTAAATTTCAGACAAAGAGAATTACCAGATTTGATGGAACAAAAAGAAAAGCAAAAGTAGTAAATGTATTATAATTCCTCTTCTTCTGGATTTTCCTCCGCAACAACAACTACTGTAATTTGAGGCTCAAGCCCTTCTTCAAGGGCTAATTTAATTTGATATTCTCCTAATTCTTTAATGGGTTCTTTTAAAACAATTTGGTTTTTCTTTATTTCAAACCCCATTTCTTTTAACTTCTGAGCTATTTTTGTACTGTTTATAGCTTCAAACAATTGATTTTTCTCTCCCGTTTTGACAGAAAATATAACCTCCTGACCGTCCAACTTTTCAGCCATTTCCTGAACCTTCTTCAATTTTTCCTCAGCTTTCTTGACATAAATCTTTTGTTGTTGCAGCGCCCATTCTACTTTTTCTTTAGTTGCCGGAATTGCCAAACCTTTAGGAATAAGATAATTCCTTGCATATCCATCTTTTATATTTTTAATCTCGTATTTATAACCAAGATTTTTAATATTTTCCAAAAGAATAACTTTCATATTTTTAAAAATTTTTGATAACTTCTATTGCTTTTTCTAGTTGTGGATCTTTGTTTGCCTTAAAATCCTCTTCTGTCATTTTTACTTCGATGTCGGGCTGCAGTCCAAATTTCTCTATCATCTTTTTGTGAGGAGTCAACCAATAAGCCACCGTAACCTTTATCAAACCCTCTCTAAAATTAACTGCTTCTTGAACCGTTCCCTTGCCAAAAGTTTTCTCCCCTATTAATTTAACATCTTTTTCGTTTTCTTTCAATGCTCCTGCTAAAATTTCTGAAGCAGAAGCTGTGCCGCCGTTTACAAGAATAACAAGCTTAGCATCATTTAACTTACTATTACCTTTTGCTCGATAGGGAATTTCTGTACCGTCAGAAAGTTTTTCATAAACAACCACGTCTCCCCTCTCTAAAAACCATCCAGCAATATCTACCGCCTTGTTTAAAACACCGCCGGGGTTATTTCTGAGATCCAAAATAATTTTTTTAACACCTTTGTCTAATATCTTTTGGGCTGCTTGTTTAAACTGACTGTCAACATTTTCTGTAAATTGAAGTATACTTAAATGCGCTATATTGTCATCAATAAATTCTAGTTTTACCCAAGGAATAATTATTCTGTCTCGAACAATTTCTATTTCTTTTGGTTCTTCCCATCCATCTCTGTAAATCGTTAATTTAACAGGTGTTCCTTTTTTTCCTCTTATCATCAAAGCAGCCTCTTCCAATGTCAATTCATTGGTAAGAGTATCACCTATTTTTAAAATTTTATCTTTTGGAAGAATACCTGCCTTGTAGGCAGGCGTGTCTTCTATTGGAGATACAACTACCAGCTGTCCCTCTCTCTTAGTTATTTCAATACCCACGCCTTCAAAAGAGCCAGAAATATCCTCTTGAAACAACTTTGCTTCCTGAGGATCAAAATAATCTGTATAATCGTCTCCCACTCCTCTTACTAAACCTCTAATTGCTCCGTAAAGCATTTTTTGATAATCAATATTGCCAACATATTTTTCCTCTATGACGTTTAAAGCATCTAAAATAGCGTTTAGGTCAATTTTCTGAGAAAGCTGATTATAATGTTGGCGCGTGTAATCTGAACCTAAATAAAAACCCGCGCCTACTCCCCCAAGAGCAGCAAAAAGAACTAAAAATAAAATTAAGGAATATTTATTGGTCTTTTTTGCCATAGATTAAGCTACAAAGGAATTCTAAAATTTTATTTTTCCAGAGACGCAGTTCAAACCATAAAAATAATACCATTCCAAAAATAACTATAGTAATGTTTACTCCTCTTAAAATTAGAGTAAAAGCAAGTCCGTGGCTACTTAAAAGGCCTATCATAGGAAAACCGTATGTTTGGCTTACTTCTAAGCTTCCTAAGGCGGCAGGAGCCGGGAATATATAAGAAAGCTGTAAAAGCGTACTAATAGCCAGTATTTTCCCTGGTCCAATAAAGTAATTTTCTATAGTTCTTATTATAACCCAAAAAGCAGAAAGAGTAAAAGCGTGTTCTAAAAAGGAAAGTGAAAGAATTTTAAGAAATTTCCTCTTCT
>JAGHAC010000030.1 GCA_021161645.1 bacterium | reverse complement strand
CTTCTTTTTCCTGGGGGGGGTTTATGTCGTAAATTTTTTTCTTTGGCATATTTATTATTGATTAAATATTAACTAAAATATATCTTTCAATTTACTTAGATTTAAATATAAATGAAGCGAAGAAAGAATTTTTTAAATACCAATGAATTGGCTGATAATTACAAGCGAATTATTCTAATACCGCTTTAATTCTTCTTACTCCGGCCCCACAGGATTCTTCTTTAATAATTCTAAATATTCCTAACTCACTTGTATTATTCACATGAGGACCAGCGCAAACTTCCTTAGAAAAAGCCTTACCAACAGAATCGTCTTTTTCTCCAATAATATAAACCGAAACTCTTTCCGGATATCTTTCTCTAAAAAAAGCTAGGGCTCCTATATTCAATGCCTTCTCAAGTGACATTTCTTTTCTTATCACTACCAATCCTTTTTTAATCTGCTCATTGACAATTTTCTCTACTTTCTCGATTTCTTCTGCCGTAAGTTTTCTGGGAAAAGAAAAATCAAATCTTAAACGTTCGGGATTAATATCCGACCCCATCTGCTTAACTTCTTTCCCCAGCACACTTCTTAAAGCTTGATGTAAAAGATGGGTTGCTGTATGAAGCCTGACAACCTTCTCTTTTTCCTTTTGATCGTCAATAAGATCTATTCCTACACCTCCAAACTTCCTACTTGATCCCGTTCGCGAGATTTCCTGATGCTTTTTCTGAGCAAGAAAAAATCCTTCCTTATCAACTTCTAACCCTTTCTCTCTAGCAATTTCCTCAATCAATTCTAAAGGAAAACCAAAAGTTTCATAAAGATAAAATGCTTTTTCTCCTCTAATAATTTTCTTCTCTCTCTGAACTATTTTTTCAAACTCTTTTAATCCTCTATCTATTGTTTTAAGAAACTTCTCTTCTTCATTTTGAATAACCGTAAAAATCTTATCTTTACTGCGAGAAAGCTCCGGATAAACAGAAGAATAAATTTCAATTACCTTCTCGGCTACAGAAATTAAAAGATTAGAATCTGCTTCTATCATTTTAGCATACCTTATACATCTTCTCAAAAGACGTCTCAAAACATATTCTCTTTCTGTTTTTCCCGGAACAATACCCTCGCTTATCAAAAATACACTTGCTTTTATGTGATCCGCAATAATTCTAAAGGCGGGTTTATGTTGAGTATAATCTTCTTTTGATTGCAAATTAATTACTTCGATAATTGGCAGAAAAAGCTCTGTTTCAAAAATATTCTCTTTGTTGTTGACAACCGCTATTAATCTTTCCAATCCCATTCCCGTATCTACTCCCTTTTGACGCAACGGTTTAAGATTTTTGTTTTCGTCTTGATAATACTCATTAAAAACAAGGTTCCAAATTTCAACAAATCTTCCACACTTGCAGCTGGGAATACATTTTTCTTTTCTTGAACAGGGCTTGTCAAAAAGTTGATAGTGAATTTCTACTGTGGGGCCACAAGGTCCCGAAACTCCGGTAGGACCCCAGAAATTATCTTTTCTTCCACACCCAATAATCTTACCTCGATGAATACCTGATTCTATTAACGCCTTTAACGACTCCACATCTTCGGGAATTTTATTATCGCCTTTGAAATAGGTAAACCATAATTTTTCTTCTGGTAAGCCACATTCTTTTGTTAAAAATTCTAAAGCATATCTAATTGTCTCTTTCTTAAAATAATCCCCGAAGCTAAAATTTCCCAGCATTTCAAAAAATGTGAGATGAGTATCGTCTCCAACGCTTTCTATATCAGAAGTTCTTAAGCACTTCTGACAGCTTGCTACTCTTTTTCCATAAGGAGATTTCTCTCCCAAAAAATGAGACTTAAATTGCTGCATTCCAGCACTGGTAAAAAGAACCGATGGATCAGTTGGAATTAAAGAACTTGAAGGCACAATTTTGTGTCCTCGCTTCTCAAAAAAATTTAAGAATTCTTTTCGAACACTTTGATGGCTTTTCATCTTTTAATCTCCCCTAAATCGTTTATAGTTTATGGTTTATGGTTTTGACTTTTGCGTTTTGCCTTGCCTGCCGAGCGGGCAGGAGTTTTGACTTTGGCGTTTTGAGTTTTGAGTTTTTCTATGTATATCTATCAGCCACCACTGAAGCAACATAAGCATCTGGTTTTATTTTTGCCTCGAAACCATTTCCTCTAATAAGCCCTACTACCTCCTTGATCATATCTCTAGTAACGCCGTTCTCTCCTACATCTGCATGAATGTATCTAAACTGATATTTCAAATTACTCTTTCTTTTGAGATATTCTTCCTGAATTTTTCCTCTTAGTAAAAGAGCAAGATCACAGGAAAGATATACCTCTTCTAAAATTCTTTGGTGAAGATTATAAAACTTCCTTTTATGATATTTTACTTTCTGGAGAAAAAATTTACCGCCTGACCTTTTCCTCAACACTACAACTGCTATGGGAAAAAACGGCTCTATGTCAGAAGAAGAATCGCAACCCACAATAATTTCATATTCTCTCTCCGGCGATGATTCCATAAATTTAAAAATTTCCCCAATTACTTGGTCAAGACTAAGATACCCCTTTGTGGGGGAGAAAAATTTATTTTTCATTATTGACTTTTTCATACTTTAAAAGTCTAACAAAAACCATATTTATTTACAAGCACCTCTTCAAGAAAAAGCTTTCAAAATTAAAATAAATTTTTGAGGATTTAGAGAGGCGCCTCCTACCAAAACTCCATCTATACCAGCAGATCTTACTAATTGAATATTTTTGTCATTTACGCTTCCTCCATATAAAATTTTGATTTTTTCTGATATTTTCGCACCAAAGTTCTTCTCGAAAAGCTGCTTAATAAAAAGCTTCATTGTCATTATATCGTCCGAACTACATAACTTTCCTTTATTTGTACTAATAGCCCAAACCGGCTCATAGGCAATAATTAGATTGTCTAATAAGGTTTTTTTCACATTTCTTAAAGCTGCAAGTATCTGTCTCTCCACTACTTCAAATTGTTTCTCTTTTTCTCTCATTTCTTTTGTTTCCCCCACACAAAGTATGGGGTTCATTTTTAACTCCAAAAGAGATTTTATTTTTTTATTAATAATTTGATCGTCTTCCCCTAATTTTCGTCTCTCGCTATGTCCAGTAATGACATATTTAACCCCAAACTTTTTTAACATTTTTGGAGAGATTTCTCCTGTAAAAGAACCACCCTGATAAAATACATCTTGAGCACCTAAGACAATTTTTGTGTTTTTAATCTTTTCTCTCAAAAAAGGTAAAAATAAAAATGGTGGGCAAATCACCACTTGAACATTTGTTATCTTTCTTATTTGTCTTTTAACTTCATTTAAAATTTTCCCTACCTCTCTTTCTGTAGAAGGATTACATTTCCAATTTGCTACCACTAGGGCTTTCTTCATATTTTTTGCGGAAAATTTTATCTATTAAATTGTAACTTTTCTTAAATATTGGGCCGCCCTTTCGGGTTCAATAACTGATATCTCCATTCCTGCAGACATCTCAAACCCCGCCGGCGTTGAAAATTTAGGAATAATAGTCCAGTGCCAATGATAATAGGGATATTTTTTCCCGTCAGACGGAGCGGTATGAAAATAAAAGTTGTAACTTGGATCTCCCAATCCCTTATAGATTTTTCTGAAAATAACAAAAGCCATCTTTGCTAAATCTTTCATTTGAGAAAGAGTCATTGTTTCAAAATAAGGATTGTGCTTCTTGGGGGAGATAATTATTTGAAAGGCGCTTTTTGAAGCATAAGGACACAAAGCAATGAAATGTTGTGTCTCATAAACAATCCGAGATTTTAGTTTACGCTCCCACTTATTCATTTCGCAATAAACACATTTCTTTTGTTTTTTGTAAAATCTTTTGGCATTGATAAGGGCGCGGTTTAAATCTTTGTCTAAAAGAGGAGTAGTTATAATCTGAGAATGAGGATGAACAATAGAGGCGCCTGCTTCTTTACCATGATTGTGGAAAATAAAAATATGGTTAACAAATTTCTTTTTCTTGAGCTGATTGTATCTTGTCTGATAAGCAAAAAGTAGTTCTTCTATTTCTTCTAAGGAAAATTTGGCAAGAGATCTTGTATGACTTCTGGTAACCACAACTTCATGATACCCTACTGCCTCCATTTTATGATAATAAGGTCCCTCTTCTACTACCTCTATTTTTTTTGCTGGTATCACTGCCGGATACTTATTTGGAATAATCGTCAAAGTCCAATCTTTTGGAATTTTCTTCTCTTTTTCAAGATCAACCACTTTTCCCTTTCGTAAAATTAACACAGGAAATTCCTGAGTTTCTAAATTACAAAAAGGACAATTTTTAGAAGAAACTTTCATTTTCTCTCTTTTCTCCTTCTTGAACATATAGGGCCTTTTTGCCCTTCCGGTAGCAATAATCACCCAGTCGCGAGAGATAACATCATATCTTAGCTCTGATGGAAATTTTTTATTTTCTTTCTTTTTTGGCATAAACACCCTTTAATAAGTTCATTCTTATCTGAAGAAGCTGAGTAAGCATTTTTACCGCACTTTTAAAACGTACTTTGGATTCTAAATTGTTCTTCCAAATCACAGGTATTTCTTTTATTTTATAGCCCAGATATCTTCCTATTACCAATGCTTCAACATCAAAAGAAAAACCATCAATTTTCGTTAAAGAAAAAATGTCGTCTGCCGCTTTAGCTGTAAAACACTTGAATCCGCATTGAGTATCTTGAAGATCCCACATTCCACAAATTATTTTCCTTATTAGTTTAAAAACATCTCCAATAAATCGCCTAATAAAAGGCTGGCGAGGATCAAGCTTTGACCCTTTTACATCTCTGGAACCAATCACTATATCATACCCTTGCTCAAACCACTGCCACATTTTTTCTATTTGATCGATAGAAGTAGAATTATCGGCATCAGTAAATAATCTATATTCTCCCAAGGCAGTCAGCATTCCTTGCCGCACTACATATCCTTTTCCATGATTTTCTTTGTTGTCGATCAATTTTAAGTTGGCTATTTCTTTCTTTAATTCATTAATAATATTTGCTGTATTATCGCTTGAGCCATCATTTACCACTAAAATTTCATATTCATAAGATTGTTTTTTGAGATATTTGTCAATTTCATGAAGGGTTTTGGGAATTCTGTTTTCTTCGTTATAGGCAGGAATAATTACTGAAAGCCTCATAATAAATTTCTTAATTATTGGTTTATTATACCACTTTTTGTAAAAACATAAAAAACGGCCACTGGAAATCAGTGGGTTTTTTATTAGATTAAGATTGTTGCCTCAAAGAACTATAACTCTGTTAAAACCTTCCTTCCATTTTTTGTCACTAAAACCATATGTTCAAAATGCGCAGAGAGAGAACCATCAGCAGTTGCATATCCAAAACCATCTGGCGCTCTTTTTATTTTTTCTGTACCCATAGATACCATCGGTTCAATACAAAAAACCATTCCGGGCACAAGTTCTGGACCTGTCTTTCGTTTTCCATAATTTAAAATTTGAGGTTCTTGATGTAACTCTTTGCCTATTCCATGACCACACAAATCTTTAATTACGAAAAAACCCCTTTTCTCTACATATCTTTGAATAGTATTACCAATATCCCCAATGGTATTGCCGGGACGAGTTTTTTTAATGGCTCTTTTTAAAGCTTTTTTAGTTATCCTTATTAATCTTCTCGCCTCCTCCGTTACATTCCCCACCGGGACTGTCACCGCCATATCACTACAATAACCCTGGTATTTAATTCCAAAATCCAAAGAGACAATATCTCCATCTTTTATTTGGTATCTCGACGGTAAACCATGAACAATAACATCATTAACAGAAATACACAAAGCCGCGGGATAGCCTTCATATCCTAAAAAAGCAGGTTTTACATTATACTTTTTGGTTAATTCTCTTGCTTTTTTTTCTAATTCCTCGGTTGCAACCCCAATTTTTACTTCTTTTTTAAGTTCATCTAAAATTTTAGCCAGGATCTTTCCAGCCCTGGCCATTATTTCAATTTCATAAGCAGTTTTTATTGGAATTTCTAACATTTTTATATTACAAATTTATATTACAAAAGTATTTTTGAGAAATGCGTCGCGGAGGTCGAGCGGACATGGTTCCCCGCTGAGCGGGGAGAGCGAGGCCGAGTGCCGAGCAGCAATCTGTTCGCTGGGGAGATTGACTACGTCATTTCTCAAAAATACTTTTGTGTATAACTTATTTTACTTTTGCAACTCTCTTAAAACTTTCTTAAAAATTACAGCAGGAGGTGGAGCAGCACTTATTTTTTTTACCTCAAATCCCTGTTTTTTGACATATTCAATAATTGGCAGGGTTTGTCTCTTATATTCCCCTATCCTTACTTTAATGGTCTCGGGATCATCTAATTTTTTCCGTTTTATAAGTTTTGAACCGTCTAGAGGACATCTTGTAAGTTTTTTAGTCTCTTCGTTATATAAAATTGGGTGTCTTAAGAGTTGGCAAATTCTTCTATGAGAATTCCTAAAAATCGATGTTTTTGGAGATAAAGTAAATAAAATAATTTTTATATTCTTCTTTCCGTAAAGCTTGTTTAAAAGAGGCATTATGTTTTCTGCCTCATACAAGGTTCTAGGAGAACCGGCAAAAACGATTCCCTCTCCTTTTTCTGCCAATTCTTTTATCTTTTCTTTAACCCAATAAGTTACTAATGGCGGCGAACACAATCCTCCTGTTTCCCAAATTTTTTTCTCATCTAAAAGATAGTATTTTTTTCCCTCTACTCTTACAAATGCTCCCTTTTTTGCATTCATCACTTGCTTTTCTATAATTTTGCTTGTTTCAAAATAATAAAGTCCTATCTTGTCTGCTAAAAGCGTTGCCTGAGTTCCTTTTCCTGAACCAGGCGGCCCAATAATAATTATTATTAATTTTGAATTTTTAATTTTGAATTTTGAATTAGATTTTTTCATAGTCTCTCATCTGCAATTGAGCGTTAATCTGTTTTATTGTATCTAAAACAACCGAGACTACAATTAAAACAGAAGTACCCCCTATCAAAAACCGGAAAGTTGTAATTCTTGTAAGTCCTTGGATAATATATGGCATTACTGCTATTAAGCTCAAAAACAAAGCTCCGACAAATAAAACTCTGTGAAGAATTTTTGTCAGATATCTTGCCGTGGAAGCACCCGGTCTAATACCGGGAATAAAACCACCCATCTTTTGAAGGTTCTGAGAAATTGCTTTGGGGTCAAAAGTAACCATTGTGTAAAAATAAGTAAAAGCGAAAACTAAAATAAAATAAAGAGATCCCCAGATTGCTTTATTATTAAGAAAATTAGATACATTTTGAGCAATATTTCCTATTGTACCTCCTACATTAACCAGAAAACTAGCTATCATTCCCGGAAACATTAAAATTGAAAGAGCAAAAATTATTGGAATAACTCCAGCAGGATTAACACTCATTGGAAGATAAGTTGATGTTCCTCCATACATTCTTATGCCTCTTACTCTTTTGGCATAAGAAATAGGAATATTTCTTCTTGCCTCGGTTACCACAACCACCCCAAAGATAATTAAAACCGCCGCACTAAAGAAAAGGATATAATATGGAATTTTAGCAGGATCCCAATTAAAAATTGTCTGTAAGATATTTACGGGAATGCGGGAAATAATTCCTGCAAAAATAAGCAGAGAGACTCCATTGCCAATTCCTCTTTCTGTAATTAACTCTCCAAGCCACATCAAAAGCAAACTACCGGCTGTAACAGTAATAATTGATGCAAACAAAGCAAGTGGTGAAGTTATGGTTATAGCATGCTGCTTTTGTAAAAGAGTAAGCATTGCATATGCTTGAAGAAAAGCCAAGGGTACTGTTAAAATTCTTGCGTATTGATTAAATTTTTGTCTCCCTGCTTCTCCTTCTTCTTTGTAAAGCCGCTCTAATGCCGGAAAAATCATTGTTAAAAGTTGCATTATAATAATAGCTGTAATGTAGGGGCCCAAACCTAACATTACAACAGAGATATTAGAAAGTGTTCCGCCGGAAAATATGTTCATCAAGCCAAAAACTTGGAACCTAGCAAAGAAGCTCTCAAGATTTGTTTTATCAATTCCGGGAATAGGAATATTCGCCAGAAGTCGAAAAACCATAAAAATAAAAAGAACAAAAAGAATTTTTCTTCTCAAATCTCTTATTTTAAATATTTGAATTAGCTTATCAAATTTCATTGTTGCCTTTGGTTAATTTAACAAATCTTTATCAAAAACTTTCTACCTTACCCCCTGCTTTTTCTATTTTTTCCTTTGCAGATTTAGAAATTAAACATTGACGAATGTTTATCTTTTTTGTAATTTCTCCATCGCCCAAAATTTTTACCCGGGGAATTCTCCCCTTAATTTTTTTAATTAATTTCTTTTCAACTAAAGATTCTGGAGTAACTGTTTCTCCTTCCTTAAATTTTACCTCAATTTGAGAAAGATTAACAATTTTAAGAGGAGGTTTATTCTGAAGTGAATTGAAATTATACCCTCTAAGTTTTGGGTACTTCTTAATAATTTCTCGAATAATGGGCTGCAGTTTGCGTCCGGCTCTTGCTTTTTGTCCTTTTACCCCCCTACCTGAATAAGTGCCTTTCTTTCCTCCTCTTCCAATTCTTTTTTTCTTTTTGAGCTTATTTTTTGGTTGAATTTGATGAAGCTGCATAATTTTGTTTTATCCTTAACTGCTGAAATGCTTTTATTGTTGCTTGAGCGTTATTAAGCTTATTTCTTGTGGCGCCCAAAATCTTAGAAGAAATATTTTTGATGCCAGCCAACTGACAAATCACTCTCACTGTGCCTCCGGCAACCAGCCCCCTTCCCTGTTTTTGAGGACGCAACAGTACCTCAGCTGCTCCGGCTTTAGCGAAGACCTCATGAGGAATGGTATCATTGATAATTGGCACTTCTATAATATTTTTCTTCGCTTTAAGAGTAGCTTTTTCCACTGCCTGCGCTACATCTTTCCCTTTTGCTACTCCTACACCAACTTTCCCGTTTTTGTTTCCTATCACAAGCACAGCTCTAAATCTTAACTGCTTGCCTCCAGCAGTTACCCTAGTAACTCTTTTAATTTCTAAAACTTTTGTTTCTAATGTTTCTTCTGTCTGTTCTTCTTTTTTCTCTTTTGATGCAATATTCTTTTTAAAATTATTTTTCTGCATACTTTTTGTTTAAAATTTAAGTCCTCCAATTCTTGCCCCTTCGGCCACTGCTTTTACTCTTCCATGATATTTATATCCTCCTCTATCAAAAACTGCCGAGCTGATATTTAACTTCTGAAGCTTTTGAGCTATTAATTTACCTACCTCGAAAGCTATAGCAACCTTTGGAGAAAATTGCTTCTTTGCTTCAGAGGAAACCTTTTTTATTTCTCTGTCGCTGGCAGAAACCAATACTTTTCCTTCGGTATCATCAATAGCTTGAATATAAATATGTTTATTAGATCTAAAAACACACAAACGCGGTTTTGCGGAAGCTCCCCTTACCCTAGCACGCACTCTTATATGTCTTCTTTTTCTTTTTTCTCTTTTTTCTTTGATATCCATAATAAAAAGTCAAAAGTTAAATCTCAAAAGTCAAAAGTTAATTTTATTATTTAATTTTTTCTTTTGTTGAAATTTCATTGGTTTTGAGTTTTAAGTTGTGGTTTTGACTTTTGAGATTTGCGTTTTGAGATCTTTATTGTGTTGTTCCAGCTGCTTTCTTACCTAACTTCATTCTTATCTTTTCTCCTAAATACCTAATTCCCGAACCTTTGTACGGCTCCGGCGGCCTTACTCTTCTTATTCGAGCCGATATTTCTCCCACTTTTTGTTTTTCTATTCCTTGTACGCTTACAATATTTTTCTCGACAGAAAAATCTATTCCTTCTTCCTTCTTAATAGTAACAGGATGGCTATACCCCACTTCTAAAATAAGGTTGCCCTGCTCATCGACAGATGCTTTATATCCGACACCTTTCAATTCTAGCTTCTTTTCATATCCCTGGGTTACTCCAACAATCATATTATTAATTAAACTTCTATATAAGCCCCATAAAGCCTTCACATTTTTTGACCGCACATTCTCTTCTCTGGGTACTATTTTTAAATAATTATCCTCTTTTTCCACCTTTATTTTTTCATCATACTCAAGAAAAAGCTCCCCTTTTGGACCCCTCACTTTAATTTCTCCTTCTTTAATTTCTACTTCTACACCTTGTGGTATTAAAATTGGTTGTTTCCCTATTCTAGACATAATAAAAAGTCAGAAGTCAAAACGCAAAAGTCAAAAGTTAATTTTATTATTTAATTTTTTCTTTTGTTGAAATTTCATTGGTTTTGAGTTTTAAGTTGTGG
>JAGHAC010000045.1 GCA_021161645.1 bacterium | reverse complement strand
GTTTAGGATAAGTTTGCCATAAAAAGGTTGGTTGGAAGAAAGAAATATTACTACCTCTTTGTTGTTTTTTTTGATAAAAGAGTGTGCTCTTTTTCTTTCTTTTTCTTTGGGCGAGAGAGAGTGCAAATAAGATGATTTCACCGAGAAATATACTACTGATAAACGCTCGAGAAACTCCCTGTTTTTTATCACCATTGTCCTTATCTGATTCATCTTAGTTCTTGCGATTTCTTGATATGCACCAGTGACTATGCTTATTGCTTCAACAAGATTTAATGTTTCTTGAAGGTCCTTTTTTGAACTCATTTTATTTAATTAAGAAAGTAATTTTTTGGGAATTATTTCGGATAAATGCTTTTAATTCCTCAGGCGAGCTGATAGTATCAAGAGGTTTCTCAATTCCGAGCAACCCCTTTTTATTATAGGCTTCCAAAAGTTTTAAGATGTCTTCTTTTATTTCTTTTTCTGTTTTTTTGTCCCAAAAGCCAGACAAAAGTAGCCCTATTATAAGAATTTGCATAGCGCGAGGAATAATTACTTTTGGGTTCTGCGCTAACGCAAGTTCAATTTTTTTGCCCAGATCAATTATCTTTTTTGTTTTTTCCGGAAGATCTACTCCAAATGTAGCAACCTCAAGCGCTTCTCTATAGTCGCTTAGATATCTTCTTATTAAATCGGCTATTGATCTTTCTAAGGCAGACTTTGTTTGGTTTCCTACTCTTGAGACAGAAAGAAAAATATTAATTGCAGGAAGTTTTCCCTTGCGAAATTCGTTAATATCGAAAAAAATATGGCCATCAGTCATTGCCATAAGGTTTGTCTGAATGTATCCGGAAAGGTTATTTTCTAAAGTTTGAGCAACCGGCAGGGCAGTAATGCTTACTTCTCCATTTTTAATTCTAATATTGCCAGTTCTTTCCATTATTTTTGCGTGGATGTGAAAGATATCTCCCGGATAAGCATCTCTGCCCGGCATTCTTTTTAAGAGAAGAGATATTTCCCGGTAAATTTTTGCGTGGTTGGTAAGATCGTCTAAAATCAAAAGTACATCTTTTCCTGCGTCTCTAAAGTATTCGGCAATGGTTACAGCCGTAAATGGAGCAAGATAAATAATAGAAGAGGGGATGTCAGATGGGGCGGCAATAATAGTTGTATTTTCTAAAGCAAAATTTTTTCTGAGCGCTTCTTCGGTATTTTTGATATCTAATCGATTTTTCCCAATAGCAGCATAAACACAAACAACTCCTTTCTTAACCTGATTTGCAATTGCCTGCATCAAGAAAAGAGTTTTTCCTGTTTCTCTGTCTCCGATAATCAATTCTCTTTGACCATATCCGACAGGAATCATTAAATCTACAACCATAACTCCTGTTTCCATCGGCCTGTTGACTTTTACCCTTTCGGTAATGTTTGGAGCTTCGTTTTCAATTGGACGCGACACCATTTTTCCTTCCAGTGGAAGCCCATCTAAAGGAGAACAAAGAGGGTCTATTACTCTACCTAAAACATTTTCGCTAAAGGAAATAGAAAAAGGTTGGTTGGTTCTTGTAATTCTTTCACCTCCTCGTATTCTTTGATAAGAAAAAATTAAAACCTCCGCTAATTCTTGATTCGTTCCAATCACCATTCCTAAATTATTATTTTCAGTAATAACCATTTCTCCAATTTTTACATTCGGCAATCCGCTTACATAAGCTAAATCATAAGTAAAAGCCTCGACATAGCCGATCTCTCCAATTGTTTTTAGATAGTAGTCAAAATCTTTCATATAAAGTCTCTTATATTAAGTTTTTCTATCTCTCTTTTTAGAGAAAGATCTAAATATCTACCTCTGTATTCTAAAATTACTCCTCCAACGATAGCAGGATTAACTTTAATATCTAAAAGAACCTTCTTCTTTAAATTTCTTTTCAGCCAGTCAGAAAGCTCCTCTATAAAAGTTTGAGCGGGCAAGAAAGCAAGCTGAATTTTTAAAACAGGCAATTTCAAAAGTTCTTCTTTTATGTCTGCAAGTTCTTTTAATATCTTTTCTTTATCAGAATGCTTATCTTGGAATAGTTCTAAAAAGAAATCGTAAAATTTATTAGAAATTTTTTCTTTAGCCTTTTCTATTTTTTCTCCAAGAGAAAGTTTAGGATTTTCAAAAACTAAATCAGAAATCTTTTCTACATCTCGCATAAAAAGATTAAGATCTTCCTTTGTATAGATATAATTTTGAACTCTTTCTTTTGGGCTTTTCATAAAAATTAATTAAAAAACTCTTCATTTTTTGCTTTTTCTAACGCATCTTTAACAATCTGCTGATGTCGATTAAGATCAATTGTTTTTCCAAGTACAGCAATAGCGATTTTTTTAAGTGCCAGATAGACTTTTTCATCCATCTGTTTCATTCGTTTTTCTTTGTAGGCATTTATTTCTTTTTTTGCTTCGGAAATATATCTTTCGAGAGATTCCTCAATTTTTTTTGGCATTTGGGAAACATTATTTTGAGCTTGACGCTGTACCTCTTGAAGCAAAGCATCGGCTTTTTGAGAAAAAGCATTCGCTGATTCCAGAAGCTTTTTGTGCATCTCTTCTAAATCTTTTTGAACTATTTTGTTTGTTAGATCTATTTTTGTGTCAGCTTCTTGTAAGATATTTTCTTGGGTTCTTTCGCTTAAAGCCACGAGAACTTTTATCTGTCTTTTTGAGGTTTCTTCTATTTCGTTTAAAGCTTGGTTTATTCGTAAGGTTGCATTCTTAAGAGTATCAAAGTATTTTTTCTGATCTTTTTTGAATTCTTCTACAGATAAAGATAATTCTTTTTGGTATGATTCCAGAATTTGTGTTTCAGTTTGTTCAATATTTTTTCTTAAACTCTCTAAAGATTTTTGAATCTCTGCTTTGAAAAGCGTTTCTATTTCTTTTTGGAGATTTTCTGAAATCGGAAAAGTAATAACATTCTCTTTGGTTTTTGTTTGATTTTTAGGCTCAAGAGTAAGAAAGATTATAAACAAAAGCACTATTAGCGCGCCGATTATAAGGAAAAGTATAGAGTCAACCATAAGGGTAAGTTAATGAAAACAAGATGGGGTGGGGGATTAATATTGATGAGGGGATTAATAAAGTATAACAAATAAGG
>JAGHAC010000047.1 GCA_021161645.1 bacterium | reverse complement strand
ATTGGCACAGTCCAAAAATATGAAAGAGATTTAGCAGTATTTACCCCAACCCACAAACAAGGTTCCAATCCAGGGCCCTTAGTTACGGCAATTAGGTCAATTTTTGGCTTGGCGCTGTTGTTTAGAAATGACAATAATCTCTTTTTTAACAAGCTATCCTTGGCTAAGAAAGTTTCAATTTTTGTTAATTTTTTGTTTGGAAAAGAGGACTTTTTGCTCTCTTTTTCATTCTTTAAAATTTTTTTTATAATAGGAACAATATTTTTTTGGTGTTCTCTTTTAGCAACAGTAGGATAAACTCCTCCCCATTTTTGGTGAATTTTTATCTGCGAGGAAATAATTTCCTTTTCAATTATAAAACCATCATCTTTTTGAGAAGCAAGGGCAATGCAGGTATCGTCGCACGATGTTTCTATTGCTAAAATTTTCATCTTCTCAAATTAGTTTTTTTATTTTATCCTTTTTATTGATATCTTTCAATTTTTTTGTTATGATGTCTCTGTTGAGGCCCCGTCGTCTAATGGCTAGGACACGGCCCTTTCAAGGCCGAAATACGGGTTCGATTCCCGTCGGGGCCGCTCTTTAAGACAAAAACCAAAAATTATGCCCGAAGAGAAATATTATTTAAAGGTTTCTAAAGCAAGCGACCTTAAAAGACGGAAAGAGAGAATAATCTACAGGGTTTTAGAAATGCTTCCGGGTATTCTTTCGTGGGGAACTATTATTGGAGCCTTTATTCTTTCTTATTTTAAGCCACTCTGGGTGGCAATTTTTGTTATCCTTTTTGCTCTTTTCTGGCTTTCCAAGTCCTTATATTTCTCTTTTTATTTAAAAGCAAGCTATAAGACATTAAAGAAAAATCAAAATATCGATTGGCTCAAAAAGCTTAAAAATCTTTCACCAGAGCAGTACAATCTTTCTCTTAAGAGCTGGCAGGAAATTTATCATCTGGTAGTTTTGCCTATGTATAACGAACCTTTTGAGATAGTTTACGATACTTTTGAGCATTTAGCCAATTGTCATTACCCGAAAGACAAGTTAATTGTAATTTTGGCTACAGAAGAGAGAGCGGGCAAGGAAGCCCAAATTATTGGAGATAAAATTCAAGAGCTTTATGGAGATAAATTTTTGAAACTTGCGGTGACTGTCCATCCCGACAACATACCCGGAGAGCTTAAAGCCAAATCCGCCAATGAGTTATGGGCATCAAGAAAAGCAAAAGAAATAATAGACCAGATGAACATTCCCTACGAGAATGTTATTTATTCTTCTTTTGATATTGATACAGTGATATTTCCCGATTATTTTTCTCGACTTACATATTGCTATCTTACCTCGAAGAATCCTTTAAGGACTAGTTTTCAGCCCATTCCTTTGTTTTTGAACAATATATGGCAAGCACCTGTTATTTCGAGAGTTTTCTCTTTATCAACAAGTTTTTGGCATATTATTAATCAGGAAAGAGAAGAGAAATTAATTACTTTTTCTTCCCATTCTATGCCTTTTAAAGCATTGGTAGATGTCGGCTTCAAAATGCCCAATGTAGTTTCGGATGATTCAAGAATTTTTTGGCAATGCTTTCTTTATTATGACGGAGAATATTATACAAAGCCTCTTTATTACCCTATCTCAATGGACGCCAATTCGGCAGAAACTTTTTTCAAGACCATTAAGCATATTTACAAACAGCAAAGAAGATGGGCGTACGGCGCCGGAGAAATTCCTTATGCTATTTTCGGTTTTTTAAAAAATAAAAAAATTAGTATTAAGAAAAAAATTTCCTTCTCTTTGGAACTTTTAGAGAGTCACTGGAATTGGGCTTGTGGCTCTCTTATTCTTTTATTTTTTGGCTGGGCGCCTTCAGTTTTAGGCGGACAGGATTTTTCTCAGACAATTTTTGCCTATAATCTTTCCAGAATGGTTGGCAAAATTTTAACTGTCTCGATGATAGGTCTTCTTTCTTCTGGTTATTATGCTTTTTATATTCTTCCTCCAAAATCTCCGGGCAGTAAAAAGAAAAATCTTTTATTTGTTGTTTTGGAATGGTTTACGGTTCCCTTTACAATGGTTTTTTTCACCTCTTTGCCTGCCCTCGATGCCCAGACAAGGTGGCTTTTGGGAAGATATATGGGATTTTGGGTGACGCCAAAAATAAGAAAAAAATCAAAGGTTAATGCTCGGGAATTAATACAAGCGCAATCATTTGACCAGACCGTATAGATGTTTTAAAGTATAGAAAGATTGGAGAGGTGCGCCGAATGGTAAGGCAACGGCCTGCTAAGCCGTGCCCCTTTTTGGGGTCTGCGGGTTCGATTCCCGCCCTCTCCGCCCATTCTACTATTCACTATTCACTGATCTCTGTCCTCGTAGCTCAACGGATAGAGCACAGGCCTGCGGAGCCTGAGATGGAGGTTCGATTCCTCCCGAGGACGCCCCAAATGCTGCAAGGTTGGATTTTGTAATAGACCTTGTGTAAGTTGCTTTCAGTGAAATTGTATGCTTTTTTGGGGAGAGTGTGTTAGAATTTGAAAAAGATATGGAGTTATTAGATAAGCCTATCTCAGAGATTAAGGAAATACCCCAAAGCTTCAGAAGAAAATTTCAGAAGCTGGGAATTTCTACTCTAAAGGATCTTTTGTTTTATTTTCCCCGCAGATATGAAAACTTCTCAAAAATAGTTCCTATATCTCAGTTGAAAATTAATCAAACAGCGTGCATTGAAGTAGAAGTCAAGTTTATTGAGAATGTTAAAACTTATAAAAAGAAGTTTATTATCACTCAGGCGCTTGTAAGCGATAAATCAGGAACCTTAAAGGTTGTCTGGTTTAATCAGCCATTTTTAACAAGAACAATTAAAGAAGGAGATAAAGTATATTTAGCTGGCAAGCTGGCATATACCAAAGAAGGTTCTTTGTTTCAAAATCCTATCTTAGAGAAAATTACCCCAAAGAAAAAAGTCTGCCTGCATACCAAAAGAATTGTTCCTATATATTCAGAAACCGAAAGGATAACCTCAAGGTGGATTCGCTTTGCCATTTACCCCATTCTTAAAAAATTCGCAAAAGAGACACCAGAAATTTTACCCGATTTTTTAATAAGAGAATTGTCTCTGATGCCTGTTCAAGAAGCAATTTTTGAAATACACTTTCCTTCCAGTTTATCAAAAGCAAGAAAGGCAAGATATAGATTTGCCTTCCAAGAGCTTCTTCTTTTAGAGCTTTTTATTCTGAGAGAAAAATATCAAAAGCGTCTAGAGAAAGCCCCAAAAATTGCTCCCAAAATAGAAATTATTAAAGAATTTGTAAAATTCTTGCCTTTTTCTTTGACTGACGATCAAAAAAGAGCCGCTTGGCAGATTCTAAAAGATATGGAAAAGAATTTTCCAATGACACGTCTTCTGCAAGGAGATGTAGGTTCGGGTAAAACAGTAGTAGCCGCTCTTGCTTCATTAAATACAGCAAAAAATTCTTATCAAGTGGCTTTTATGGCGCCAACCGAAATTTTAGCCAAGCAACATTTTGAAACTTTTAGAGAATTTCTTAAAAATTTTAATCTCAACATAGGACTGCTTACCTCCAAAAAAGATCTTTTAATCTCAAAAAAACTGCCGAAAGAAACAATAGAGATTTCAAAGAGGAGATTGCTGGAAAAAACCCAAAAAGGAGAGATAGATATTTTGATAGGCACTCACTCTCTTATCCAGGAAAAGGTTAAATTTAAGAAATTGGGCCTTGTAATTGTAGATGAACAGCATCGTTTCGGCGTCTATCAGAGAGCAAAACTAATAAAAAAGGAAAAATCAGAAGAAGGAAATTCTTTACCGCATCTTCTATCTATGACAGCAACACCAATTCCACGAACATTGGCTTTAACTGTCTATGGCGACTTAGACATTTCTTTGCTTAGAAAAATGCCAAAAGGACCAAGAAAAGTAGAAACTATAGTTTTTTCTCCAAAGCAAAGGAAGAAAGCCTATAAGTTGATTCGCCGGGAAATCGAAAGAGGCAGGCAGGCGTTTGTAATCTGTCCAAGGATTGAAACGAACAATTCAAAAATAGAAATGAAGGCTGTTAAGGAAGAATATGAAAAACTTTCAGAGAAAGTTTTTCCTGATTTTGTGATTGGTATTCTTCACGGAAAAATGTCTGCAACCGAAAAAGAAAAGGTAATGAGGAATTTGAGAAAAGGGAAAATTCAGATTTTGGTTTCAACTTCAGTAGTAGAAGTAGGTATAGATGTACCAAACGCTACAGTGATGCTTGTTGAAGGAGCAGAGCGGTTTGGGTTGGCGCAACTTCACCAATTTCGAGGAAGAATTGGGAGAGGAGGGGACAAGTCTTATTTTTTATTGTTCTCCGAATCATCTTCCAGAAAGGTTTATCGAAGGTTAAAATCTTTAGAGAAGGTAAACAATGGCTTAGAATTGGCAGAAATCGATTTAAAAATAAGGGGACCGGGCGACTTTATCGGTAAAAGACAATGGGGTATTCCTGATTTGGCAATGGCGTCTTTGCAGGATATAGAACTGGTAGAATTGGCAAGAGAAAGCGCAAAGAAAATTCTTGAAAAAGATTTTTTTCTTAAAAATTATCCATTGCTCGCCAAAGAACTTTCAAAATTTAAAAAAGAAGTTCATTTTGAATAATTTGTTTTAAATTCTCTTGCCACACAAAGTCCCCATACTTTATTTGCTCCATTTTGCTTGAGAATTTTAGCTATTTCATCCATTGTCGCTCCAGTGGTAAATACATCATCTATTATAAGAAAATTTTTGTTCTTCACAGAAAAATTTATATTTTCATTTATTGCAAAAGCCCCTAAAAGATTGTTTTGTCTTTCTTTTTTTGAGAGTTTTGTCTGGGGTATAGTTTTTCTTTTTTTGACAATCAAATTCAAACAATATTTTGCCTTTAGGGTTTTTGCTAAAGTTTCTGCAAGTTCTTTTGTATGATCAAATCCTCTCTTTTTTACTTTTGAATAATGTGAGGGAACTGGCAAAAAAATAAAGTCAGAGAAACTCTCAAAAAAATTGTTGTTTGTAAGTTTAAAGTGAGATATAATTATCAAAGAAAGATCTTTTTTTAAATCAACAAGATAAGGAGGATATTTAAAAGAATGAATAATTCGTTGTAATATCGCCTGATTATAATCAGCTGCAAATATTAGTCCTTCCAGATAATGATTTCTTTGACAAAAAGCACAGGTTTTTCCAGAAAGAGAAGGTTTTTCGCAAAAGGGACAGTAGTAAGATACGGCAATCTCTATAAGGCCAAAACAATCTTCGCAAAGATAGCTACCCGATGAGGAACAAACGAGGCACTTTTTCGGAAAAATAACTTCTAAGAATTTTCCAAAGATTTTCTTCAT
>JAGHAC010000014.1 GCA_021161645.1 bacterium | reverse complement strand
TTAGTTAATATTTAATCAATAATAAATATGCCAAAGAAAAAAATTTACGACATAAAACCCCCCCAGGAAAAAGAAGAAATAGTTAGTTTTCATATTCCTCAAAAGAAACCTTTAGTTAGAAGAAAGTTTTTTTGGTATTCTTTAGGAACAGTTATTTTAATTCTTTTGCTCCTTTGGTTTTTTCTCCCCGCTTCGTCTGCTACAATCTATATTTTTCCAAAAACAAACGAAATCAAAACAGATGCATTTGTTGTTGCTTCAGAGAATTTAGATAAGCCAGATATGGAAGATCAAAAGATTCCCCTTTATAGCTTTGAAAAAGAATTAACTATTTCAAAGGTTTACCAGTCGAGTTTAAAAGATGTTTCAGAAAAAGCAAGAGGTGTGATTAGAGTTTTTAATGAATATTCAACCAGAGTGATTCTAGTTGCTGGAACACGTTTTCTTTCAGCTACTGAACCTTCAAGAATTTTTTATTCTACCAAAAAAATTATAATTCCTGCAGGTGGATATGTAGATGTAGAAGTGGTAGCAAGCGAAGCGGGAGAGGAATATAATATTGAGCCAACAACATTTTCTGTTCCAGGACTAAGAAATTATTCTCCTCCTCAACTTTACTACAGTGTTTACGCTAAATCATTTAAAAAAATGAGTGGAGGTGCTACCAAAAAAGAATCTCAGGTTACCCAAGAAGATTTAGATAAAGCAAAAGAGGATTTATTAAAAACTGCCGAAAGTAAATCTCTAGAAGAACTTAGATCTCTCGCTGGAGATGACTATTTGATCTTGAAAAAAACATTAGAGACAGAAGTAATTTCTGCTCAACCATTTGATGTTGTTGCAGGGCAGAAGGCAGAAAATTTCACCTACCAAATTAAAATTAAAGCCAAAGCTAAGGGAGTAAAAAAGGAAGACTTGGACTTATTTGCTCGATATTTTATAGATGCTCAAATTCCTCCTGATAAAGAAGTTTCTGAATCGACGATTAAAACCAAAATAAATCAGGTAAATATAGATTTAGACAAAAATGTCACCCTAGAAGTAGAAATTTATGGTAAAATTTTGAGCGCCATTGATAAAGCTCTCATTCGGGAAATAGCCAAAAGTCAAACAAGAAACCAGATAATTAAGCATTTAAACGAGCTTTATCCCAATACAGCGAAAAAGCCCGAGGTAAAATTTCACCCCTTCTTTACAAGGAAATCTCCCAGGAGTTCAGAGAAGATTAATTTGGAAATAAAAATATAATTATTCGCTTGACTTTTTTAATATATTTTGATAATGTTCTAAACATCGTATAAGGATGTCGAATAAAAAGAATACACAAAGAATAGATGGGATTATTTTAGAGGCTTTGCCGAGCACTACTTTTAAAGTTCGACTAGAAAACGGGAAAGAAATATTAGCTCATTTAGCAGGAAAATTAAGAGTTTATCGTATCAAAGTATTACCCGGAGATAAGGTTACAGTAGAATTGCCATATCCCGATGCCAATAGAGGAAGAATAGTATACAGAAAAAAGTAAAGTTCGCTTAATATGAAAGTAAGACCATCAGTAAAAAAAATTTGTCCAAAATGTAAGATTGTCCGAAGGAAAGGACGTGTTTATGTTATTTGCGAAAATCCCAAGCACAAACAAAGACAAGGAAAATAAATAAATTGATTCAACTACCCACTATTCACTATTCACTGAATCATGGCAAGAATTTCAGGGGTAAATTTGCCCCCAGACAAGCAAATAAAAATAGCTTTGACCTATATCTACGGAATAGGTCGTTCTTTAAGTCAAAGAATTTTAGATGAGGCAAAGGTTGATCATACTAAAAAAGTTAAAGAGCTTAGTCCAAAAGAAATCAGCACTATTCAGGAGATTATTAACAAAAACTATAAAATTGAGGGTGATTTAAGAAGAGAAGTAATGATGGCTATTAAAAGATTGAAAGATATTAAATGTTGGCGAGGAATTAGGCATATAAAAGGTTTACCTGTTCGGGGACAAACTACAAGGATTAATTCACGGACAGTAAGAGGTAATGTGAGAAAAACGGTTGGCTCGGGAAGAAAAGCACCTCCCGCCCCCAAGTAACTACCCACTACTCACTACTCACTACCCACTATTCACTACCCACTATTCACTGACCTACTATGGGCAAGAAAAAAGTTATTAAACAAACAGAAGAAGAGGTTTTGAGAGAAAAAGAGCAACTAGATTCCAAGATTCAGAAAATAGTTGTTCCTAGTAAGATTAAAACCGTCCTAAAAGAGGGAATACTTTATATTTCTTCAACTTATAATAATACTTGTCTTACATTAACAGATCCCAAAGGAAATGTGCTTACTTGGGTTTCTGCAGGAAAGATTGGATTTAAGGGTACAAAAAAAGGAACTTCATATGCGGGCTCAAAAGTCGCTGAAGTGATGGCTGAAGCTATTAATAAGTTAAAAATAAATAGTTTAAAGGTTAAAGTGAAAGGAATAGGAAGCGGAAGAGAATCTGCGCTAAGAACTCTTGCAGCAAGAGGTATTAATATTGTAGAAATAGAAGATGTAACTCCTATTCCTCATAATGGATGTAAAAGACCAAAACCAAGAAGAGTTTAATAGATAATTCAAAATCCAAAAAGAAATAAAACCTAAAAATAACTTTGAATTTTTATTAGAATTATGAGTATTGTGCAAAAAGCAAAATGTAAGCTTTGTCGCCGTCTAGGCAAAAAATTGTTTTTAAAAGGAGAAAAATGTTCTTCTCCTAAGTGTCCTTTTGTTTTGAAGCCGTATCCTCCCGGTAATAAAGGAAAAAGAAGAAATATGGGGCTTTCAGAATATGGAAGAGAGTTAAGAGAAAAGCAACGGCTAAGACGTTGGTATAACCTTTCAGAGGAACAATTCAAAAGGTACGTAAAGGAGGTTTTAGATCAGCTTCATCGCTCGGGTTCAAAGTCTATTAATGCCGCAGAGCTTTTAATTAATATTTTAGAAAGGCGCCTTGATAATGTAATATACAGGCTGGGTTTTGCTGCTTCTCGAACCCAAGCAAGGCAATTAGTGTCTCATGGGCATTTTTTAGTTAATAAAAAACCAGTCAATATTCCCAGTTTTCAAGTTAAAAAAGGAGACAAGATTGAACTAAAAGCTTCCTCAAAGAATAAAGTTGTTTTTAAAAATTTAGAGGAGAAAATAAAGAAATATCAGCCACCTTCTTGGCTGAAATTAGATATAAAAAACCTTTCAGGAGAAATAGTAGGCTCTCCAACTGTTGAAGAAGCTGCCCCTCCGGCAGAAATCTCCTCAATTTTTGAATTTTATTCAAAATAATTAAACTTGTTTATATGATTCCCTTACCAACTTCTTTTCAAATTATTAAAAAAGACGAGAGAAACGCCCAATTTATTCTAGCAGGTCTTTATCCGGGATACGGGGTTACGCTTGGAAATATGCTTAGAAGAGTATTACTTTCTTCTCTTGAAGGGGCCGCTGTAACAGAAGTGAAGATTAAGGGAGCGCAACATGAATTTTCTGTATTGCCGGGTGTTTTAGAAGATATTATTAATATCTGTTTAAATTTAAAAAAGCTCAGGTTTAAAATATATACTGACGAACCGGTAAAAGTAACCTTGAAGGCAAAAGGAAAGAAGGAAGTTCAAGCAAAAGATTTTGAAATTCCGTCTCAGTTAGAACTTGTAAACGAAGAAGAACATATTGCTACTCTTACAGACAAGAATGCAAGCTTAGAAATGGAGATTACAGTTCAGAAGGGGGTGGGGTATGAGCCAGTAGAAATGCGCAAAAAAGAAAAGCTTTCTGTGGGAGAGATACAGCTTGATGCGGTGTATACCCCAATTAAGAGAGTATCGTATAAAGTAGAAAATATGAGAGTAGGAGAGAGAACAGATTTTGACAGGTTAATTATAGAAGTAGAGACTGATGGCACAATTAAACCAACAGAGGCTTTCCAAAAAGCAATAGATATTATTTTAGACCACTTTAATTTTATCAAGGACAATTTTGCTTCAAAAGGGAAAATAAGTATTGAAAAAACAAAAGAAGAGAAAAAAGAATCAAAAGCAGAAGACGAGGATATATTAAAAACTCCAATAGAAAACTTGAAATTGTCAACTCGTACAATTAATGCTTTGACTAAAGCCCATATTAAAACTTTAGGAGGTCTAATTAAAAAGAAAGAAGACGATCTTAAAAATTTAGAGGGTTTAGGTGATAAAGCTATAGAAGAAATAAAGAAAGTTTTAAAGAAATATGGGCTGGAATTAAAATAAGATCAAATGAAAAAGAAACGAAGAAAAACAAAAAGTTTTCATAGAAAAAAAGACCAGAGAGAAGCTCTGATGAGAGGTTTGGTTAGATCTTTATTTATACACGAAAAAATTAAAACTACTGAGGCAAAAGCAAAAGAATTGCGAAAACTGGCAGAACGACTCATCTCAAAAGGAAAGAAGAATGATTTAGCGGCCAGAAGATATTTGGCTCGATATTTAGATAGGTCTACAGTAAAAAAAGCATTTGAGACGATTATTCCTAGATATAAGGAAAGGAATGGAGGATATACCAGAATTTATAAGCTAGGATCTCGCGAGAACGATGGTGCAAAAATGGTAATTATTGAATTAGTTAAATAATATGAAAAAAAATCAAATAGAAAGAAAAACTCATATTATTGATGCTAAAGGAAAGCCATTAGGACGACTGGCAAGCCAAATCGCAATTTTATTAAGAGGAAAACATAAACCGCAATATCAGCCCCACTTGGATATCGGGGATTTTGTAATAGTGAAGAATATTGAAAAAATAAAATTTACAGGGAAAAAGTTTGAGAAAAAGATCTATTATCGCCATAGTGGATATTTGGGAGGATTAAAAGAAACGTCTCTAAAAAAGCTTTTTGCCAAAGATCCAGCATTAGTTTTAAAAAAGGCAGTGTGGGGAATGCTTCCTAAGAATAAGTTAAGAGCAAAAATGATTAAACGTCTTCAATTTGAAAAGTAATTTTGAAAATAATTTTTTATATGCCAAGAGTAAAAACTACAACTAAAAAGTCAACAAAATCTTCTGTTAAAAAACCGAAGAAAAAAGTTGTTAAACCTCGAAAGATAAAGATAAATTCCAGGAAGACACAGAAGGAAAAGGTTAAGAAAGAAGAAAAGTATATAGAAGCAGTTGGAAGAAGAAAAACAGCAATTGCTCGAGTTAGAATTTGGACAAAAGGAGAAAAGGGGATAATGATAAACGAGAAACCTTATGATTTATATTTTTCAACAATAGATCTTCAAAAAATTATTAATGCTCCATTAGAGCTTTTAAAATTGAAGGAAAAATTTAAAATTACAGCGAAAGTTTATGGCGGAGGAATCCATTCTCAAGCAGAAGCATTTAGGCACGGTTTGGCAAGAGCGCTAATAAAGATGAATCCGGATTTTAAAAAGAAGCTCAAAAGAGCAGGTTTTTTGACTCGTGATCCAAGAGAGAGAGAAAGGAAGAAGCCTGGACTGAAACGGGCAAGAAGAGCGCCTCAGTGGAGCAAACGATAAACTATAAACGATAAACTTTTAAACTAGAAACTAGAAACACATAATGGAACGTAATGGAACGAGAACAGTTCTCGTTCCATTTTTAAAATATGAAAGATAGATTAAAAAGAGAATTCTATACAAGAGATACGCTTTTAGTGGCTAAAGAACTTTTAGGAAAATATATTATAAGAAAAATAGCAAAGAGATTTTTGGTCGGAAAAATTGTTGAAACCGAAGCATATATTGGGCCAGAAGATAAGGCATCACATTCTTATCAATGGAAAATAACGAAAAGGAATTTGGCAGAGTTTTTAGAAGGAGGTCATATTTATATCTATCTTTGCTATGGAATGTATTGGCAGCTGAATATTACAACCTCAAAAAATTGTACACCCGAGTGTGTTTTAGTAAGAGCAATAGAACCGATAAATGAATTCAAAATTAAAAATGTAACCTTGCCTGCCGGCAGGCAGGAATTGAAAATTTCAACTCCCGCCTCCGCCGGCGCTTCGGCGGGCAGGCAAAATTCAAAATTTAAGATTAGAAACTTAACGAATGGACCCGGGAAATTGTGTGATTGGTTAAAACTTGATAAATCTTTTTATGGAGAAGATCTTGTTACAAGTAAAAGGATATGGTTGGAAGATGGAGAGAAAATTCTACCTTTGCAAATTATTGCAACAAAAAGAATCGGCATTGATTATGCAGAAATTTGGAAACACAAACCTTGGAGGTTTTATATCAAAAATAATCCTTTTGTTTCTGTAGAATGATAAAATTACTTGACAAAAATTTTAAAATAGTATATAACATAGATACTCGAAACAAGGAGAGAAATTAGTTTGCGACTCTTGTAAAAATTTTTAATTAGGTAATATTTGTATAGTTCTTTATAACTATCCTTGCCAGTTGTTCGGCAGAGTGATCATTATTCTAACTATTATTATAGTGGTTAGTCTGCTGGATGGCTGGCAGGGGCTCGTGGAGCCGGCCGAGCAGGCAAAATCCCTTAGAGCGGGAGGGATCTGCGAGGCGCGTCTATTTATTGAGTATAAACGAGGGCCGCTAGGAGGCAGATCTCGCCAGAGTAGCGAGAGCCGCTCTCTGTTTTCTGGGGGGCATATTGCCCAGTCCTTGCCACTGTCCGACTTCACTTTTTGGGTCTTCTTTTAGGGAGACCCTTCTTTTTTATTAGTTGAAAAATAAAATCAAAGGATTATAATAAAATAATGCCAAAAGAAAAAAACAATTTGGCTTTATTTAAGAATAAGAAAAAAATACGAAAAATTAGGGCAATTAATCTTTTAACTCCGCAAGAAGTAGCAGAAAGGTTAAGACTAACGAGGCGAACTATTATGAAATATATTCGGGAAGGTAAAATTAAAGCCATCAAGCTTAACCGTCGGATTTATAGGATATCTGAAAAGGATTTGAATGTATTTTTAAAAAAGTGTAAAAGAAAATAGTTATTGAACTTTTAAAAGGAGGTGGCAGGAATTGCTTTTTCGAAATCTTATTTTGGAGGATAGAGGATTATGGGCGCATTTTGCGTGGCAAGATTTACCATTGAAACACGGATTTTCCACAGTTTTGGCAGGAAATATGGCACTGAAGTTTGGTGAAAGGAAAGCCGTTGAAAATCGCGAAAGGTTTTTTCGGCTTTTAAGACATTCTCAGGAAGAAACTGTATTCATTAATCCTCAGCATAGAGACAAGATTTTGTTTTTTGAAAAATACCCAGCAGTTTTTTATCCAGAGTGTGATGGCGTAATTACTACTGTTTCAAACATTGGAATAACATTAATGCCTGCTGACTGTTTGCCAGTAATATTATGGGGCAAAATAGGTAATCGCGATTTTGTCGGCTTAATTCATGCAGGTCGCAGAGGAACAAATCTAAGAATTACAGAAAAGGCAATAAGTATTTTGATTCAACAAGGAGTCAAAGCAGAGAATATAAATATTGCTATTGGTCCAGCGATTCATTCCTGTTGCTATCGGTTTGCGAAAGTAATAAAAAAAGATTTTGTCAAAGAAAATATTCAGCAAGCACTTGATAAAGGGGTTTCCGTTAGCAATATAATTATTGCTCGCGAGTGTACCTGTTGTGCTAAAGTAGGCGGAAAACCCATCTTTTTTTCTCATCGCAGAGCAAAAAAGCACAATGAAAAAGAGGGTAGATTTATTGCCTTCGTGGCTTTAGAAAAAGAGGGCTCGTGAAGAGCCCTTTCTTATTGAATGTTTATTTGAAAAAGATTGTTTCTTGAAACAAAAAATAAACTATTTTGAGATTTTTGCCAGAAAAATTTCTTAGGAGCAAGAGTGATGATGAGAGATTTGTTTACATTGTCTCTAAAATCTATTTCCGCAATATAAATACCGTTCTTGTCGGAATAAATAATATGAAAAGGATCAAACCAATCAAGCTGTAAAATTTCTGCTGTAGAATCTAAGAGTTTAATTCTTTCCCAGCGGAAGGCTTTTGGCTGGGAAAGATGGTCTGCGAGATAAAAAAGAAAAATATTTTTTTGAGAAGAAAAAACAAGAATATCGTTATTGGGAGATAACGAGAATTTGTCAATTTGTTTCATTACTAATTGAAATTTATAATTTTTTGGATTGAGGTAATAAAGAGTGTTGTCTTCGGTAAGAAAAACATTTTTGGGGTTGAAAATAAATATTCGGTATTTTTTTTGAGAATTAATGTTTTTTGGTTGAAGGTTGAGAACAGAATTTAGTACCAAAGAAGAATTAACAAAAGAAGTTTTATAAACAAGTCCATTGTCAGCCAATAGGTATATAGAGTTATTGAAGGGAGCGATATCTAAAAGTTTTAGATCAGAAATAAATGGATTTATAGGATGTATTTTGAAATTCTGGTCAAAAAACATCAAGTCTTCTTTTAATTTTCTTTTAACGGTTCTTTTTGTCCAGACAATGAGTTGACTTTCGTTTTGAGGGTTGAAAAACAATTTGACGACTTCATAATTATCTAGAGGTAATTCTACAAAACGGCCGCTATGATTAATATCCAAAAAGAAATAGTGGAAGCTTTGATGATTATCTTCAAGAACGATAATT
The DNA here is from genome assembly GCA_021161645.1 of bacterium. Taxonomy (GTDB): domain Bacteria; phylum Patescibacteriota; class Minisyncoccia; order Minisyncoccales; family PEYH01; genus JAGHAC01. Next base: position 16,284 of record JAGHAC010000014.1, on the reverse strand, counting down.
ATCTTTTGGGAGTCCCTTGAAAAAATAATCTCCCTTGGTTCAAATTTTCTGGCTTCTTTGTCGGAAAGAGAAAACAGAAAATCTGATAAGGAAATTAATTTTTTTTCTTGCTTTGAAAAAGTATCAAAAAGCCAAAGAGACCAACTATTTTGATTGTCTTGCTTTTCAACAATGAGATATTTTTGATTTGGGGCAATAAAGATTTTTTTGATTTGTTGAAGAATTAACTCAGGAGGATATTTTTTGGCAAAAAGATGAATATTTTTTGCCTCAGTGACTAACATTTCAGAGACGAAAAATTCTTTTTCCCAGTCTTGATAATTATCTTTTCTGATAAGGATATGATATTTTTTTGGAGGAAGATTATCTATAAGAAGAGAGTCAAAAATTACATTAGTTTTTTTGTAAAGTATATGATTAAGATAAACAGTGGCGCCGGAGGGTTTAATTTTTAAGAATATCCCTCCGGTTTTTGTAAGTTTTTTATTCTGCCAGTCAAAACGATACCCCTGAAAATAAAAGATAGTTATCGGTGCAACAATAAAGAAAGATAAAAGTAGGGAAAGAAAAATTAGATGTTTTTGTTTCTTTGTCATATAATTTTTAATTCTATCTCAAATTTCTAATCTACTCAAGTATAAAAAACGGTTGCAAAGTTTAACCTTGCAAGGGATTGTTTACAATAACTTGTTGCAGATAATACTTGGTGATTTATTAAACATTTACAAAAACGAGAAATTGATTTAGTATAAATAAGATTAATATGGTACAGGAGAAATTTATCATAGAAGGACCAACGTCTCTTAAAGGCGAGATAGAGGTCAGGGGAGCAAAAAATGCTACCTTTCCTTTACTTGCAGCAGCTATTTTGACAGATAGAGAGTGTATTATAAGAAATGTCCCTTTAATAGAGGATGTTTTTCGAATGGTAGAACTATTAAAGAGTATGGGAGCCAGATTGGATTGGATAGATAAAAGAGATTTAAAAATTTGCTGCAAAGAAATAGATCCAGCTAAAAAAGATGAGAAAATAATTACCAAATTCAGAGGGTCAATTCTTCTAATGGGTGCTCTTTTGGCGCGATTCAAGAAAGTTAAACTTCCTCAGCCTGGCGGATGTCTTATTGGTGCACGATCAATTAATACGCACCTCGATGCTTTTTCTCAACTTGGAGTAAAAATCGACAAAGAAGATGCTTATTTTGTATTAGAGGCGCCAGACAAGCTTAAGGCAGAGAAGGTAATTCTAGAAGAATTTAGTGTAACTGCTACAGAAAATCTTTTACTTTTTTTAAGTAGCTATCCGCAGAAAACTGTGATAAAAATTGCTGACGGAGATTATTGCGTGCAAGAAACAGGAAAATTTTTGCAAAAAATGGGAGCAAAAATAGAAGGGTTAGGAACTCATACAATAATTGTTAAAGGAACAAAGGAGTTAAAAAGGGTAGAACACAGTGTTATTTTTGATCCGATTGAGGCAGGTACATTTATCTTGATGTCCGCTGCTTCTAAAGGCAAAGTTTTGATAAAAAACGTAGAGTTAGAATTTTTAGAGCTTATCGTTAAAAAATTAAAAAACTTTGGCTTAGAGTTGGAAATTAAAAGTAATAAAGAAGTTTTAGTAAAACCTTGGACACATTTAAAAATAGGCAAAGTTCAAGCAATGCCTTATCCTGGTGTTTCTACGGATTTGCTCCCGCTTTTTGGTGTTTTAGCAACTCAAACCGAGGGACTTACTCTGCTTCATGATCCCTTGTATGAGGGCAGATTGAAGTATTTAGAAGAGTTGAATAAAATGGGTGCTCAGATTATTTTTGCCGATCCACACCGGGCAATTGTGAATGGACCTACCCCTCTTTATGGTATTCAAGTGAACTCTCCTGATCTAAGAGGTGGAGCTTCTTTAATTGCCGGCTCACTAATTGCTCACGGAGAAACAGTTATTAACAATATTTATCAAATTGATAGAGGTTACGAAAGGATTGAAGAGCGACTTCAAAAATTGGGAGCAAAAATTAAAAGAATTGCAAGTAATTAATTATTAGGCATTATGTTTCTTTCTAAAATAGGTATTGATTTAGGAACATGTAATTCAATCGTTTTTGTGCCTAAAAAGGGGGTGGTTTTAAACGAACCGTCGGTTGTTGCTGTTTCTTATGGAGAAAACAAAATTTTAGCAGTAGGAAAGGAGGCGAAAGAGATGACAGGAAGAACTCCAGAAACAATTGTTGTTTATAGACCTTTAAAAGATGGAGTGATTGCGGATTTTAGAGTAACAATGGCAATGATTCGCCATTTTATTAAAAAGACAAAACCCAGATATCAGTTTACAAAACCATCTTTAATTATTTCTGTTCCGGCGGGCGTTACCTCAACAGAGAAGAGAGCAGTAATTCAGGCAGCAGTTGAAGCAGGGGCAAAAGAGGCTTTTGTTGCCAAAGAACCAATCTTAGCTGCAATTGGTGCAGGTATTCCTATCAATACCTGTTCAGGTCATATGATAGTAGATGTTGGAGGAGGAACAACAGAGGTAGCAGTTATCTCTTTGGGCGGAATTGTTACTTTTAACTCAGTGAGAATGGCAGGTGACAAAATGAACACCGCAGTAAGTGAGTATATAAAGAGAAAATATAATTTAGCTATTGGGGAACAAACTGCTGAAGAAATAAAAATAAAAATAGGAACTGCTCTTCCAGAAAGAAAGGAACGGACTATAGAAATTAGAGGAAGAGATTTGGTGTCTGGTTTGCCTAAAAGTATTAAGGTCACTTCAAACGAGGTAGCTGAGGCTATCTCAGATGTCTTAGAAGAAATTGTACAGGCGGTAAAAGCAGTACTAAGAGATACTCCTCCAGAACTCTCAGCTGATATTATGGACAAAGGAATGGTTTTGTCTGGCGGGGGAGCGCTTTTGCGTAATTTAGACCAGCTAATTGCCAAATTTACCGGTGTACCCTGTTTTGTGGCAGATGAACCTTTACTCTGTGTGGCAAAAGGAACGGGAGCAGTGTTAGAAAACCTCGATGTTTATAAAAAAAGTATAATGAGCGTCAGATAAATATTATGAGAATTGTTGGTCATAAAAAACAATGGAACTTTTTAAGAGAGAGTTTTCAAAAAGGAAGATTAACTCACGCTTATTTGTTTACAGGGCCGGAAAGCATAGGAAAGAAAAGGGTGGCTATCGAGTTTGCCAAGTTAATTTTATGTGAGAATAGTGGGGATCAGCCTTGTAATGAATGTCAAGAATGTTACCAGATAGAAAATTTACTCCATCCTGATTTTTTACTTATAGAGCCTGATCACAGTGTTAGCCGAAAGATTTCCATTGAAGAAATAAGACTGCTCAAAGAAAAATTATCAGTGACCTCGAGTGGGAAATATAAAATAGCGGTTGTTGATAATGCTCATCGACTTACCCAAGAAGCTCAGAGTGCCCTTTTAAAACTTTTAGAAGAACCTCAAGGAAGAAAGATTATCATTCTAGTTTCCGAGTTTCCTGAGGTTATCCTTTCCACAATTCGTTCTCGTACTCAGCTCGTACATTTTCATTTGGTTGGAGAAGAAGAAATAGAGTCCGTATTGAAGAGTGTCTCTTTAACAAAAAAAGAAAAAGAAATTCTTATGCTTATAGGAAAAGGTCGGCCTGGAGTTATCTATCAATATTTAAATAATAAAGATTTGCTAAAAGAAAACGAAAAATTTCTGGAAGATCTTTTAGAGCTTAAAAAATCCCCGCTTTTTAAAAGATTTCAATATGCGAAAACTTTAAAGGACTCGGAAAAAAAAGAAAAAGTTTTGTCTGTCTGGCTTGCTTTTTTAAGGAAGACATTACTTGAGGGATCACTTAACAGTAACTCTCTTTGGAATACGCAGCATCTTATTAAATTAATTAAACTGTTGGAAAATATTATTCATTTATTTTCAACTACCAATATTAATCAAAGGTTAGCTTTAGAAATATTCTTTTTAGAACTATGAATAATAAAATTTTAGACGAATTTAGGGTAGAGCTTAACAAAGTAGTTGATTATTTCGAAAAAGAAATTCGAAAAATCAGAAGCGGGCTTGCAACACCCGCTCTAGTTGAAGATGTACTGGTAGAGTATTATGGAGCCAAAACACTGCTTAAACAAATAGCTGCTATTTCTTGTCCTGAGCCTCGTCAGCTTGTCATTCAGCCGTGGGATAAAAATGCCATAGAGGCAATTGTAAAGAGTTTAAGTCAGGAAAATATGGGAACAATGCCTGTAGTAGATAAAGATGTTATTAGAATAAATTTACCTCCTTTAACAGAAGAGTTTAGGAAATCGCTAATTTTGCAGGTGGGTAGAAAAAAAGAAGAAGCACGAGAAATAATAAGAAAATGGAGAGATGAATTTATCAAAAAGATTCAAAAGCAGTTTCAAGAGAAAGAGATTTCCGAAGATGAGAAATTTAAGCTAAAAGAAGAAATGGAAAAGATAGTAGAAGCATTTAATAAAACACTAGACGAGTTAGAAGCAAAAAAGAAAAAGGAAATTCTTCAATAGTCAACTTATAATTTTTTTAGAAGTTATGTTAAATTTATTTTTTGTTTTAATTTTATCCGCTTTTATCCTAACCGTTCTAATAGTAGTACATGAATTTGGTCATTTTCTTGCTGCCAAAAGAGCCGGTCTGAAGGTGGAAGAGTTTGGTATAGGTTATCCTCCTAGAATTTTTGGAAAAAAAATAGGGGAGACTATTTATTCTATTAATCTTATTCCTTTTGGTGGGTTTGTAAAAATATATGGAGAGAATTTTAATAAAGAACTTTTAAAAGATAAAAGAAGTTTTTATGTCCAACCTCCAAAAATAAAAGCAAAGATTGTATTAGCAGGCATTATTGCCAATATTGCCTTAGCGGTTTTTTTATTATACATCTTTCTTTTTGCTCATCATTTTAGCAGTTACCAAACCCTTCTATTTGATTATCATTTTCCTTTCGGAAAGCAGGAAATTTTGCCGGTAGTTCTTGTGGTGGCGCCCGAATCTCCCGCAGAACAGGCAGGTATAAGCGCCTACGATATTATTCTTTCTTTAAACGGAAAGAAAATAAAAAAAGTAGATGAGTTTATTGGTTATATTAAGGAGCATGCAGGAGAAAAAATAACTATCCAGATCGAGAACCTTATTAGTAACAAAGAAAGAGAAATTGAGGTAATTCCAAGAAAAGAATATCCTAAAAATCAGGGACCATTAGGAGTAGCGGTTGCAGGAACAATAAAAATTGAATACCAGAAGCCTATAGAAAAAATATTTTCCGGATTTCTTCACAGTTTTAATTTGATTCATTATTCCTTTTCTGCTTTGAGTTATTTTGTAAAGCAATCTTTTACTCAGAGAACAATAGAGCCTTTAGGATCATCAGTTGCGGGTTTTGTGGGGATTATTGCAATGGTAAAAATAACAGCTCAGGCAGGTTTTTGGCAGCTTTTGAATCTTGTAGCTCTTATTTCTTTGGGGTTGGCTATGGCAAATATTCTTCCTATTCCCGGAGCTGATGGAGGACGGATGATTTTTGTTATTTATGAAGCTGTTTTCAAAAAACCGGCCCCTCCAAAGCTAGAGCAGAAAGTGAATGAATTTGGTTTTGTTCTTATCATAATTCTGATGATTTTAATTACTTTCAAAGATGTCCGTCAGTTTAAAGATATAATTTTTCACTAAAATTTATGCGTCAGTCTAAGCTTTTTTATAAAACAAAAAGAACTGTTCCTAAAGAAATAGAAGCTGTTTCTCACAAATTGCTATACAGAGGAGATTTTATTGATCAATTAGCTTCCGGAATTTATACCTTGATGCCTCTCGGATTTTTGGTTCATAAAAAAATAGAAAAGATCATAAGAGAAGAGATGTTAAGAATCGGTGCTCAGGAATTATATATGCCTGTGATACATCCAAGATCTTTATGGGAAGAAGCAGGTAGATGGAAAACGATGAATGACACTCTATTTAAATTAAAGGACCGACACAACAAGGAGTTTGTTTTAGGACCAACTCATGAAGAAGTTATTACTAAAATTGCAAAAGAAAGGATAACTTCTTATAAAGATTTACCCGTAGCATTATTTCAAATTCAAATAAAATTTAGAAACGAATTGAGATTTACCGGAGGGCTTCTTCGTACAAGGGAATTTATTATGAAAGATTTATATAGTTTTCATGCTGAAGAAAAAGATTTTCAGAGGTTCTACAATAAGGTTATCAAAGCATATTTAAAGATTTTTAGAAGATGTGGGTTGAAATCAATTGTAGTTGAAGCGTCAGGAGAAGGATTTACTCAGTCTGTTACTCACGAGTTTCAAGTTTTAACTTCAGTAGGAGAAGACAGAATTATTTTTTGTCCTAAATGTCAGTTTGCTCAAAACAAAGAAATTGCTAAAAATAAAGAAGGAAAAAAATGTCCTGTGTGTAAAAGAGGGATATTAGAAGAGAGAAGAGGAATAGAAATTGGAAATATTTTTCCCTTGGGAACTAAATATTCTAAAAGTTTTAATCTTACTTTTACAGATAAAAAAGGCAAGAAGAAACTAGTAATTATGGGCTGTTATGGTATAGGATTAGGAAGATTGATGGCTGCAATTGTTGAAATGAATCATGATTCGAGAGGAATTATTTGGCCCAGAGGGATTGCTCCTTTTTTGGTGCATCTTGTTCCAATAGAAATCAAAGATAAAAAAGTTTATCAATTGTCAGAGAAAATCTATCGTGAATTAGAAAGGGAGCAGGTGGAAGTATTATATGATGATAGAAAGGATGTTTTGCCCGGCGAAAAATTTGTAGAATCAGATTTGATAGGCATACCATTGAGGCTAATAATAAGTAAAAAAAATCTTTCTAAACACCAAGTGGAAATTCGAAAAAGAAACAAAAAGAAGACGGAGTTTATTAAGCTGGAAGATATTATTAAATATATTAGAGTATATGAAAAAAAGATATAATTTCTTCAGAAAAGCATTTTCTTCTTTTGAGAAAGATATTGCCATAGATTTGGGAACAGCAAATACCCTTGTATATGTAAAAGGTGAGGGAATTGTAATACGAGAGCCATCAGTTGTGGCTATTAATCAAAAAACAGGAAGAGTTTTAGCTATTGGCAAAGAGGCAAAAAAGATGGTTGGACGAACCCCCGCTCATATAGTAGCGACACGTCCTCTGGTAAAGGGAGTAATTTCTGATTTTGAGATAGCTGAGGAAATGTTGAGATATTTTATAAGAAAAATTTACAAAGATAGAATTGTTTTTCCCCGTCCAAGAGTAATTGTAGGCATTCCTTGTGGTTTAACAGAGGTAGAGAAAAGAGCAGTAAGGGAGGCGGCAATCAATGCTGGAGCAGGCAAGGTGTTTTTAATTGAACAACCAATGTCAGCTGCTATCGGGGCGAGATTGCCGGTGCAAGAACCAGGGGGAAATTTAATAGTAGATATTGGAGGGGGAACGACTGAAATCGCTATTATCTCTTTAGGAGGGATAGTTCATTCTAAAAGTCTTAAGATAGCCGGAGATAAACTAAATAATGACATTATTAATTTTGCTCAGGAAGAGTATAAATTGTTAATAGGAGAGAGGACTGCCGAACAAATAAAAATCAAATTAGGATCAGCTTATGGAACGAAAAATAAGCAGGATAGAGAAAAAGAAATGCCTATGAGGGGAAGAAATTTAGTAAGTGGGTTACCCGAAGAAGTAACAATTAATAAAGAAGAAGTTAGAAGGGCGCTGGAAAAGTCAGTTAAAGAAATCGTGTTTTCGATTAAGCAGGTTATTGAAGAAACACCTCCTGAGCTTGTGGCAGATATTATGTCTCGAGGAATTCATTTAGCAGGAGGTGGAGCATTGTTGGAGGGATTAGATACTCTTGTTGCTAAGGAAACAAAAATTCCCACCAAAATTGTAGAAGATCCTCTTACCGCAGTGGTGAGGGGGTCAGGCATTGTTTTAGAAAAAATAGATGAATTGGAAGAAATATTGGTAGAGCCAGAAGAACTAGAGGTGCCAAAAGAATAATTGGAGTTGATAATTTAAAATTATTATAATAAAGGAATATGCTTTCAGAAAAAGATGTTTTAAATGTATCAAAACTTGCCCGTATTAATCTTTCAAAAGAAGAGAAAGAGAAGATGCGTAAAGATCTTACTCTTATTTTGGATTATGTTGCCAAAATAAGAGAATTGAATTTAAAAGATGTGATGCCAACCCTTCACACTTTAAGAATTAAAAATAAAACGAGAGAAGATGAGACAAGGAAACAAAACGTATCCTTTAAAAAGAAGCTAATTGGATTAGCGCCCCAAAAAGAAAATGGTTATATAAAAATAAAATCTGTATTTAAAGATAGGTGATATGGAATTATCTTCACTTTCAATAAGAGAAATTCATCGGCTTATTACTAAAAAAGAAATTTCCACTCAAGAGTTAGTAGAAAGGTATCTTAAAAAAATAGAAAAAGAAAATCCGGAAATTAATGCTTTTTTAGAAGTTTTTAAAGAAGAAAGTATTAAACAAGCTCAAGAAATAGATAGAAAAATACAAAAAGGAGAAGAGATATCTATTCTTGAGGGTATTCCGGTAGCAATAAAAGATAATATACTAGTAGCTGATAAACGATGTACAGCCGGTTCTAAAATTTTAGAAAACTATATTGCTCCTTACGATGCTACAGTTGTTAGGAAATTAAAAGAAAAGGGAGCAATTGTTGTCGGAAAAACTAATCTAGATGAATTCGCTATAGGATCTTCAGGAGAATTTTCAGCCTACGGAGCTACTCGTAATCCAAAGAATTTAGAGTATGTGCCTGGTGGATCTTCTTCTGGTTCTGCTGCAGCGGTAGCAGCTAATATGGTACCAGTAGCGTTGGGTAGTGATACAGGCGGATCTGTAAGGCAACCAGCTTCTTTTTGTGGAATAATCGGTTTCAAGCCAACTTATGGCTTAGTTTCTCGTTTTGGGCTTATTGCAATGTCCTCTTCCTTAGATCAAATAGGGCCTCTTGGAAAAAATGTTGAAGATGTAAAAATTATTTACGAAGCTATCAAGGGAGAGGATGAAATGGATTCTACCACAGTTTCGTTTCTTCAAAAGCAGACAAAGGAAAGGTTAGAAGAAGTAAAAATAGGAATCCCTAAAGAATATTTTGCTCGGGGCATAAATCCAAAAGTGAAAGAAATTATTGAAGACCGAATTAAAGATTTAGAGCTTTCGGGTGCAAGCATAGAAGAAGTGAGCTTGCCTCATACAGATTATGCTCTAGCTACTTATTATATTGTGATGACGGCAGAGGTTTCCAGTAATCTAGCCAGATACGATGGGATAAAGTATGGAAAATCGTTATCAGGAAGCGATAGAGTACAAAATCTTTTAGATGTTTATCTTGAAACCAGAAAGGAGTTTTTAGGAGAGGAGGTAAAAAGAAGAATAATGTTGGGTACTTATTGTCTCTCCGTTGGTTATTATGATGCATATTATCTTCAAGCCCAAAAAGTAAGAACTTTAATTAAAGAAGATTTTGAGAGAGCTTTTCAAAAGGTGGATTTCTTACTTACTCCTACATCTCCTACACCTCCTTTTAAATTGGGTGAAAGATTAGAGAATCCTTTGACAATGTATATGGCAGATATTTTAACGGCTTCTGTAAACCTTGCTGGTTTACCAGCTATTTCTTTATCTGCAGGAGAGGTTGACAAATTACCTGTTGGTCTTCAACTGATTGGCCCGGCGTTTTCAGAAAACTTCCTATTATCAATTGCTCAATTAGCTCAAAGAATATGGACATAATTTCTATTTCCAACTTGCCCGAGCCATCAGGAGGATTGGTAAAATTTTTAGAGTTTTTACTCTCTTCGCGTTTGCAGCATATTCTTTTACCGATCAAAATTGTTTTTATTCTTTTTACAGTATTTGAACTCTGCACTATATTTTATTTTGCTGTTTATACGGATTATTTATATTATTTGTGGTTTGAAGATTTTGATGAGCTGAGGGAGTGGAAAAAGAAATATAAAAAGCCAAAAAGTTTAAAAAGGCCGAAAAAAATCAAGTCAAAAATTATGTTTGGAAAATTTTCTAATATCTTGATTAGCCCAAAGAAGAAGAGAAATAGGAAAAAAGTTGAAAGAGTTCAGGAAAAGATAATAAAAGGGAAAAAGATAGATTATAAACTTGCAATATTAGATATAGACCGAATGCTCAATCAGGAGTTGGAAAGAAGAGGAGTCAAGGGAAGAAATCTTTATGAGAAAATAGAGAATATAGATAGAGGAACTCTTAAAAACATTGAGGAATTGAGAGAAGCGCGAGAGATTATCAACGAAATGTTAAGAGGAAAGAGAGAAGTTGAGAAGGAAGAAGCAGAAAGGATTTTAGCAGTTTATAAAAAAGCTTTGTCGTCTTTGAGGGCAGTATAATAATTTTTTTAAGAATAGGTCTTGCACAATGATAGAATTTTGTTTAAGATGTTAATATTGCACATTGATCGCGGGGTGGACCAGTAGTAGGTCGCGGGTCTCATAAGCCCGAGGCGCCGGTGCAATTCCGGCCCCCGCAACCACGAAAAGAAATTAGTTAATGAGTAATTGGTTGATGAGCACAAGAGGGAACAATCCACAAGAAGAAGGTTTCTTTTTTGAAAGACTAGAGGTTTATTGTCGGAGCTTAAAATTTTCAATTGAATTATGTCAATTGGCAAGCACCTTTCCAGTTAAATTTTCAAGAATTAGAGATCAATTAATAGGTGCGGCTATTTCTATTCCTTTGAATATTGCTGAAGGTTCTGGAAGGAGATCTTCGAAAGAGAAAGTAAATTTTTACAAAATAAGTAGAACTTCTTTGTTCGAGTGTATCCCGATCTTGGAGCTCTGCTTGAAATTGAAGCTGTTAGATCAAAAACGATATAGATACTTTCGAAAAGAAGACATAGAACTATCGAAGATGATTAATGGATTGATTAAATCATTATAAAACTCATTAACTCATCAACTTATCAACTCATTACTAACAGTCCATTCGTTCCTTAACTTTTTAACTCATCAACTCATCAACTAATTCCTAATATCGCCGGCGTAGCTCAGAGGTTAGAGCGGACGCTTCATAAGCGTTAGGTCGGAGGTTCAAGTCCTCCCGCCGGCATAAAATTAGTAAATGAGAAATTAGTTGATGAGTTGATGAGAGTTCTTGTTAGTTCACTCACAATATTGCTATAAAGCCCTTTTACTCATCAGTTCATCTACTCATCAACTCATAAACTCATCAACTAATTCCTAACTTAAGGGGGTGTGGTGCAGCCTGGAGTGCACGCTGCCCTGTCAAGGCAGAGGTCGCCGGTTCAAATCCGGTCGCCCCCGCTGATTTGTTGTCTGTTGTCAGTTATTAGTTGTTTGATGTTAGTTTAGCTCTTTAAAATAAGGAGGTGTGGAAGATGAAAGCAATAGCAATTGTTAATTCTGAATCAGGAAAGCCGTTGATTGGTAAAAGAAGGTCAAGGTTTTGCAAAAAAATAGAAAGAGAGATTTCTAATGTCCGGATATTATTTACTGAACCCGAAGGAGAGAAGTCGCCAGAGAATTTAGCGTCATTTGCTCAAAAAGAAGAGTTTGATTTTATAATTGTTAGAGGAGGAGACGGAACATTTTTTCGGGTAATTAATGGCTTAGATTTCTCTAGAAAAACTCCAATACTAGCTCTTATTCCTGCTGGTACAGGGAACGATTTTGCTTATGCTTTAGGTCTACGTTATTCTCTTTCTCAGAATTTGGAAGTTCTTAAACAAAGAAAAGTTGTTTCCGTGGATTTAGGGGTTGTGAAGTTTGGCAGTCAAGAAAAGAAATTCGTAAATACTGTAAGCGTTGGAATAGACGCAGAAATCAATAATATGGCTCACAGGATGGCGCCGTATTTAAGAAAAGTAGGAGCATTCCGTTTTGCTTATGTTGTTGCAGCTCTCGAAAGAATGCTTCATAAATTGAATTTTCCTGAGGTTGTTATAGAGATTGACGAAGAAGAAAAAATCAAAGAACCGATTTCGTTGGCAGCCGTAACAAATACTTATAGATATGGGGGAGGATTTAAAATTAATCCCTTGGCTCAAACAGATGATGGATTGCTTGATCTCTGTATTATTCAACCAATAGCAAGGATGATCATTCCTTCTCTTGTGTTAAAAATGAAGCGGGGAACACATTTTATAAACAGTGCTTTCTCTTTTTATTGTTTTCGAGAAATAACGATCAAAAGTGCCACCGCTTTGCCTTTTCAAATAGACGGAGAGAGGCATCCTTCTCAAAATTGTATAGAAGTTTCTGTTTTACCAAAAGCACTGAAAGTATTGGTTCCTTAGCTATCTACTCCCCGGGAATTACTCTCCCGGGGATTTTTTTCTAAGATGCAAAGCAGAGAGTTGCAAGGTTGGACCTTGCAACAACTTGCAACAACTATTTTCTTGAAGAAAACCGCCAAATGTGTGTACACATTACCCTTTATTATTGACAGCTTGATATTATGTGATATAATATTAGTAGGAGGTGGTAGAATGGTAAGAATTATTGCGGCAGTCGGCGTGGTATTGATTTTTGCCGCCATCACTTGGATGTGGCGGCTGTGGAATCGTTCTTCTTGCGTTTCTTTTAGTGAAGAAAGCCAGAAAGATGAGGAGAAAAAAGGAAATGATCTCCCTCCTGACGGGTTTAAGTCAGGGGAGTGGCTAAGGATCCGCGCTCATGGCGGGGGAACCCGTTTGGTGCGGATTATTGGATCCACCAGCAACGGCTGGTTGCTGGTGGACTACGGCGGAAATTTTTTCCGCCGTAACCGAGAGACGCTGGAGCGTCTCCGAATAATATAGGAGGTAAGCTCTGCGTTCAGCGCTCTGGACGCGGGGCTTTTTGTTTTAACGCAACCCGCCCTCTTTTTGTGAGAAAATGGGGAAATTTTCATTTGAAAATCAGTAGAAATTAAGATAAAATAAAGATAAATATGGTGGAGATAAAAGATGTCAAAAAGATAGCAGAAGAAGAAATTCGTTTAGTAAATACGATTGAAAAGCTCGAGAATTTTGAGAATAAATATTTAAGCAAAAAGGGTATTCTTACCCGAATTTTACGTTCTTTAAAGAAGTTAAATCCAGAGGAGCGGAAAAAAGTAGGCAAAGAGGCAAATGAGTTGAAGGAATTTCTGAAAAAAGAAATTGATTTTAGACGAAAACAACTCAAAGAAAGAGATGTAGAAGAAAAAGAGAAAAAAGAATGGATAGATATAACTATACCGGCTAAAAAAATAGAAAGAGGCCATATTCATCCTATTACTTTAATAAGAACTCAAATAGAGGATATTTTTCAGAAAATGGGATTTTCTATTGTTGAGGGCCCAGAGATAGAGAATGAATGGTATAATTTTGATGCTTTAAATATTCCGAAAGAACATCCTGCAAGAGATATGTGGGATACGTTTTGGCTTCGCCAAAACGGATTAAAAATGCAAAATTCAAAATTAAAAATGAATCAAAGATTACTATTGAGGACGCATACTTCGCCTGTTCAGATTCGTTATATGGAAAAGCATAAACCTCCAATTAGGATTATTGCTCCGGGAAGAATTTTTAGATATGAGGCAACCGATGCATCACACGAGATTAATTTCTATCAGGTAGAAGGATTAATGATTGATAGAAACATAAGCATTGCTAATTTCAAGTTTATAATGGAGGAATTTTTTAAAGAGTTTTTTGGAAAAGAAACAAAAATAAGATTAAGACCCAGCTTTTTTCCTTTTACAGAACCAAGCTTTGAAATAGATGTAAAGTGTTCAATTTGTAATGGAAAGGGATGTAGTGTTTGTTCTTATCGAGGATGGATTGAAATGGCGGGAGCGGGTATGGTTCATCCAAATGTACTAAAAGCGGTAAAAATAAATTCAGAGGAGTGGCAAGGATTTGCTTTTGGTTTAGGATTAGATCGGTTGACAATGATGAAATATAAAATCAATGATATCCGACTCTTTTATTCAGGAGATTTAAGATTTTTGAAGCAATTTTAAAAAATAATAACGAAATAACTTCCGTAAAATTGACGCAGTTAATTTCCCCGGCGAGGAAATTACTGCTCGGCGCTCGGCCTCGCTCTCTCGTTTCGCTCGAACCCTGCCCGCTCGGCCTGCGCGACGCATTTTACGGAAGTTATTTCTTCTTTAAAAATATCATGCTTTTTTCCTACGATTGGCTACAATCATTTTTCCCAAAAAAATTGCCTGCACCAAAGAAATTGGCAGAACTTTTGACTATGCATAGTTTTGAAGTTCAGGAAATCAAAAAAGTTAATGACGATTGGGTTTTTGATATTGATGTGACTCCAAATAGATCAGATTGTTTTTCTCATTTAGGAATTGCACAAGAGTGTGCAGCATTTCTTAACTCAAAACTCAAATCTCAAAACTCAAAACCACAACGAAAAGTTGCGCGGCAACCTCGTTGCTTTGCGCAACTCAAAACTCAAAGCTTAGATATTAAGAACTTTATTAAGATTGAGGTTGAAAATAAAGATGATTGTCTAAGATACATGGGAGAGGTGCTTTTAGATGTTAAGGTAGGGGAGTCGCCCGAATGGATGAAAAAAAGATTAATTGTCTGCGGGGTTCAGCCCATAAATAATATTGTGGATATAATGAATTACACAATGTTGGAGGTAGGCCAGCCGTTACATGCTTTTGATCTCGATAAAATTTCAGAATTGCAAACAGGGAAGAAATCTAAGAAAAAAATAATTATAAGAAGGGCAAAAAGGGGAGAAAAAATAAAAACCTTAGATGATAAAGAATATATCTTAGATGAAAACATTCTAGTAATCGCAGACCAAGAAAAACCCTTAGCAATTGCAGGAATTAAAGGGGGAAAGATAGCAGAGATTACCTCAAAGACAAAAAATATTTTTATTGAATCAGCCAATTTTGCTCCTACGTTAATTAGACGAGCTTCAAGGTCTTTAAACTTAAGAACAGATGCCTCTTTTCGTTTTGAACACGGATTGGACCCAAATCTTACAGAAGAAGCTTTGAAAAAAGCGGTTTTTCTTGTTCGGGAAATTGCCGGCGGAGTTGTTTCTGGAAAGAAAATAGATATCTATTCAAAAAAAACCAGACCCAAAAAAATAAAAATATATTTAAGCAAACTAGAAAAACTTTCTGGTATAAAAATTCCGACAAAAGAAGTAAAGAGAATTTTCAAAGAATTAAATTTAAAAGTTCTTAAAGAAAAGGGCGACTCTATAGAAGTGGAAATTCCCACATATAGACAAGATTTAACTCTTCCTGAGGATTTAATAGAAGAGATATTACGAATTTATGGATACGAAAAAATAAATTCTTATCCCCCTCAGATATCCCTAACTTTTCCGCAAAAAAACCCGGAATTATTTGCCCAAAGAAAAGTAAAAGAAATACTCAAAGAGCTTGGATTTACCGAAGTTTATAATTATTCATTTATCAGTGAGGAAGATGCCGGTTTTTTTAGTAAAGAATATATAGTTGAGTTAGAGAATCCGGTAAGCGAGAAATTTCAGTATCTGCGCCCTTCGCTTTTAGTTAATCTTTTAAGGAATGCCAAAGACAATCTTAAATTTTTCGAAAAGTTTAAGATATTCGAGGTAGGTAAAATATTTCAAAAGCAAGGCTCAAAAATTTTAGAAAAAAGAAATCTTGCTGGTATGATTGTTGGAGAGAATCGAAAAGAAGGATTTTTTGTTCTCAAAGGATATATTGATTCTCTTTTTGATGGACTGGGAATTACTGATTGGTTTTATGATGAATTTCAACCTCATCCCGAAGATGCGAAAAAAATGTTTTGGCATCTTAATAAGTCAGCCGAAATAAAGGTAAACCAAGAAAAGGTAGGGTTTTTGGGTGAAATTTCAGAGAGAATTTTGGGTCATTTTGATATTAAACTACCCATTTATGCTTTTGAAATCGATTTTGAAAAGTTAATTGAGTTCATTACGGAAGAAAAGGAATACCAGGAGATTCCGAAATTTCCTTCCGCGGTAAGAGATATTGCTCTACTTGTTCCTATGTACGAAAAAACGGAAAATGTTCAGAAAAAGATATTTGCCGCCGGTGGAAATTTGTTGGCAGATGTTGATCTTTTCGATATATATTTTGGAGAAGCTCTGCCTGAAGAAAAAAAGAATTTAGCCTTTCATTTGATATTTCAGGCAAAAAACAGAACTCTTAGCTCGGAGGAGATAGACAATATAATGAAAAAAATAATTAATTCCTTAGAAG
>JAGHAC010000050.1 GCA_021161645.1 bacterium | reverse complement strand
TGTTAGATATGATTAAAACAATAGCAGAACCAAAAACCAATCCAAAGATTAAAGTTCAAAAATTTATTTCTCCTCCCAAAAAAGGAGATGTGGTAGAAGGAGTCGTTATAGGGTTTGGTCCCTTTTCTGTTTATATTGATCTAGGTCCCTACGGTACAGGTGTTATCTTTGGGAGAGAGTATTATCGGGCAAAATCAATTATTCAGGATTTAAAAATAGGAGATAAAATTTCTGCCCAAATAGTTGAGATAGATGCTCACGATGATTATATAGAAGATGGCTATATTGAGCTCTCCCTTAAAGAGGCTCACGAAAAAGAAGGGTGGGATAAGCTGAAGGAATTGAAGGAAAACTTTGAGACAGTTACCATCAAACCCAATGCAGCTAATAAAGGAGGGCTTTTGGCAGAACTTTACGGAATTAGAGGATTTCTTCCTCTTTCTCAGTTGTCTATTCAGCACTATCCGCGGGTTGAAAATGGGGATACACAAGAGATCTTAAGACATCTACAGCAGTTAATCGGCAAAGAACTAAAAGTTAAAGTTATCAGTGCGGAGCCAAATGAAAATAAGCTTATTTTTTCAGAGAAAGCAGTGGAATCAAAGATTTTGCAAGAACTTTTAAAAAACTATAAAAAAGGAGATATAGTAGAGGGAACCATTACAGGATTGGCAGACTTCGGAGCATTTATTCGTTTTCCCTTAGATAAGGCAGCCAAGAAGAGTGAAGAGGCGCCGGATTTTATGGAAGGATTGATTCACATATCAGAACTTGACTGGCAACTCATTCATCATCCTTCAGAGATTGTTAAGGTAGGAGACAAAGTGAAAGCAAAGATCGTTGATATTGCTCCAGACGGTAGAGTTTCACTTTCTCTTAAAGCGCTAAAGCCAGACTTTTGGGAGAAAATAGGAGACAAAATTAAAAACGGACAAGTCCTACAAGGAAAAGTTATCAAAATCAATCCCTCAGGAGCTATTGTAGAAGTAATGCCTAAAATTAGAGGGTTGGTTTATGCAGCAGATTTTGGTTCAGAGATGAAGCTTAAAGAAATATTAAAAGAGGGCAATAAGTACACGTTTGTGGTAGCAAATTTTAATCCCAAAGAGCACAAATTGGTATTGAAATTAAAACAATAATTTTTTAGATGAAAACCTTCTTTAAAAATATAAGCAAGAATACTTTAGCAGTAGTTTTAATATTTTTGGTTATTATTGTAATTTTTGCCCAACTCATTACTCCCCAAAAACCAGAAGAAGAAAAGCCTTTTAATCAATTAATAGAGGCAATCAATCAGGAAAAAATAGAAAAAATAGTGGTTTCTGACACATCTTTAACTGCTTATTACAAAGAAGGAGAGGTGGCAACCTTTTCAAAAGAATCAGGCGTTTCTATATTTGAAACCTTTAAAAATCTAGGAGTTGATAAAGAAAAACTAGCAAAGGTAAAAATAGAAATCAAAAACAAGGGTACCAACTGGATGATTGTCGTATCAATTTTCGCCAGTATTTTACCCTTTTTGTTTTTAGTATGGTTTTTTTGGGTTCTTTCAAAGCAAGCCAAAATGGGCGCGGCTCAGGCGTTTGATTTTTCCAAAGCCAAAGCAAGATTATTTAGAGCAGATCAAACAAAAGAAAAAGTAGGCTTTGGAGATGTAGCAGGATTACAAGAAGTAAAGGAAGAATTAGAAGAAGTAGTAGATTTTTTAAAAAATCCTCAAAAATATCTAAAAATGGGTGCGAAGATTCCAAGAGGAGTTTTGCTTGTAGGCCCTCCCGGGACAGGTAAAACCTTGTTAGCAAGGGCAGTAGCGCATGAGGCGGGAGTTCCCTTCTTTTCAATTTCGGGCTCAGAGTTTGTAGAAATGTTTGTGGGAGTGGGAGCTTCACGGGTGAGAGATTTGTTTAGCACCGCCAAAAAGCACCAACCAAGCATTATTTTTATTGACGAATTAGATGCTATAGGAAGAATTAGAGGAGCAGGAATTGGAGGAGGGCACGATGAAAGAGAACAAACCTTAAATCAGATATTGGTAGAAATGGATGGGTTTGAGAAAGAGACCGCAGTCATTGTGATTGCAGCTACAAACAGGCCTGATATTTTGGACCCAGCTCTTCTAAGGCCTGGAAGATTTGACAGAAGAATTGTTCTTGACCTGCCCGACATTAAAAGCAGAGAGTCAATTTTAAAAATTCATTGCAGAAACAAACCTTTAGGGAAAGATGTAGACTTAAGAGAAATAGCCGAAAGAACGCCCGGATTTTCTGGGGCAGATCTTGCTAATCTCGTAAACGAAGCAGCCATTCTAGCAGCTAAAAGGGATAAAAAGCACATAAACCAGCAGGAGTTTTTGGAAGCGTTTGAAAAGGTATTATTAGGCCCTGAAAAAAAGAGCGTGGTTTTTACAGACAAAGAAAAAAAGATAAGTGCCTATCATGAGGCAGGACATGCCTTGGTGGCAATGTCTCTACCCAACGCAGAGCCAGTAAGGAAAGTTTCTATTGTAGCAAGAGGAATGGCTGCCGGCTATACTTTGAAACTTCCCAAAGAAGATAAACATATCAAAACAAAAAGAGAGTTTTTAGATGAATTAGCAGCTCTTTTGGGAGGATATTGTGCAGAAAAAGTTATTTTTAAAGATATAAGCACGGGCGCCTCCAATGACCTAGAAGTTGCTTCAGAGCTCGCCAGAAAACTTGTTAAAACTTATGGAATGTCAGATAAGTTAGGGCCTGTAGTGTTTGGCAAAAAAGAAGAATTAATATTTTTGGGAAAAGAATTGTCAGAGGAGAGAAATTATTCTGAAAAGCTTGCCGAACTTATAGATGAGGAAGTAATCCGGCTAATTAAGAAAGCGCAAACACAAGCAGAGAGGATATTAAAAAGAAGAAGAAAAACGCTAGATAAAATCGCAAAAGTGCTTCTTGAGAAAGAAACATTAGAGAAAGAAGAACTGGCAAAGATTGTAAAAAGCTCTTCTTCTAAAAGATTTAAAAGAGCCAAACAGAAGAGGAAGAAGAGGGGCGTGTAGCTCAGGTGGTTAGAGCACAGGTCTTATAAACCTGGGGTCGGTGGTTCGAGTCCACCCACGCCCACAGTAGATAGTAATTAGTTGATGAGTTTATGAGTTGATGAGTAATGAGTTTATGGGTAGATGAGATGATACAAGCTCTTTTTACAAACAAACTCATAAACTAATCAACTCATCAACTAATCAACTAAACATGGGCCCGTAGCTCAG
>JAGHAC010000003.1 GCA_021161645.1 bacterium | reverse complement strand
TTATTACACCCTGTCATAATTGGCACATAAGCAATAGCCGATTTCTCATATTTCGGCTCAATTTCAAGATAATCTTTTATTTTTATTTGAGAGATTTTAAAATCTAATTTTGATAAAATCTGAGGTAAATTATGAATATTCTGAACATCAACTACCGCATCAGCAAATTTCTTAAATCTCTCTTTATCTTTTTGTAGGATACAGCCGGTTACTATAATTTTGACTTTTGAGTTGCGCATAGCAACGAGGTTGCCGCGCAACTTTTCGTTGTAGTTTTGCGTTTTGCGTTTTGCGTTTTTGAAAACGCCCTATCTACAGCCGACTGCCTAACTGAGCACATATTTACAACAACCAAATCTGCCTCATCTTCTTTTGAGGCCTTTTTAAATCCTAGCATTTCTAAAATTCTTGCAATTCTTTGACTATCATTTTTATTCATCTGACAGCCGAATGTGATGATATGATATTTCATACTTGAAAAATTAGCCCGAAAAGTTTATTACAACTAACTTTTCGGGCTGTTTGATTTTATCTTTTCTGATTTCTTTATTTAGAGATTTCCTTTTTCAGAGATTTAGGAATACGAGGTAGAGACGGGAGTTTTTCTTTGATTGCATCTTCGCAGATTCCCTTATGAGCAATTTCAACTCCGGCAATTTTAGCAAAACAGGCATTGGAATAAGTTTTTCCATCTTTTCCACAGACAGGATCCCAAAGATCAATGCAAACTTTCTGCTTCTTTTCAGAAAGTTTTTCGCGAAGACGATTTTTTAATTCTTTTTTAATTTGAGAAGGATTCACGCATACAATTTGGGGACAACCATTTTCATCTTTTTTAATTATTACTCTTCCTTCTTCGCAGAATCCCTCTTCTGGGGGAACAATTTCAGGACATTCCATTTTCTTTAATTTTTCTTTATTTTTCTGGACCATTCTTTTAAGAACCTTTTTTCTTGTCTCTTTTAGACGCTCTTCCAATTTGGGGTTTTCTTTTAATTTTTCTCTTAAATCTTCCAAAATTTCTAATCGTTTTTCTTTATCTCCGGGAAGTGTTTCAATGAATTTTTCAAAAGTCTTTCTTTTCTTCTCGGGCATCTGTTCCAACCTTTGTTTAGTTCTGTTCAAAATTCTTTCTCTTGCTCTCTGAATAGCCTCTTTAGCCTCTTCATCTTTTGTTTTTTCTTCAACCCTTTTCAAAATTTCTAATGCCTTAATCTCTTTAAATTCTGAACCTTTCGTTTTTTCTATTGCTTTTTCTAATCTTTCGGGAAGTTTATCTTTATCTTCTAATTTTAGCATTACATCCTTAAATCTCTCCAGATGTTTTTCTCTTGTTTCTTTTACTTTTCCAAAAGTTTCTGGAGGTACTTGATTTTCCAGATTTTCTAATAGTTTCTGGTGTAAAATTTGGTGTCTTATAAATTTATCTAAAAATGACTCAACTTTCTTTTTGTCTTTTATATTTTTTATTCTTTCAGCCGCTCTTTTAAGAGCCTCGGTTTCTTTCTCGTAATTTTTTCTTGCTTTCTCTATTGCTTTTGGGTCTTTTTTTCTTTCTGCTAGTTTTTTTAGCTCGATTAATTTTTCATTCGCAAATCTTTGACGAAGTAATGCTTTTTTTGCCGGGTCGGAAGTTAAACCAAGCCGAATCCCTCGCCACCAGTTTTTCACAAAATAAAACGGGCTGTCGGGTAAAAGTTTTGGTTCTTTTATTTCCAAATCTTGAGCACTGATATCTTCTTCCTTCCGTATTTCATCTAATACTTCCTGCGATATCATTGTGGTAGAAGCAGAGTTACTTTCTTCTTGAGCAAATACAAAATGGGTAAAGCTGAAAACAGCAAAGAAAAGGAAAAAGAGAAGAAAAACTAGAGAGATAGGTTTCTTTAACATATTTTTCTAGTTTTTAATTATTATTAGTTGAAGAAATATAGGTATCTTATAGTCTTTAAGAATTGTTTATTTTCTTTTCTTTATGTCGTTTTGGAGCAATTTTATAAACTCGGAAATTGTTTTTTCTCCAATATCTCCTTTGTGCCTTTTGCGAATACGTACCTTTTTTGATTTTATTTCTTTATCTCCCACTACAAGAATATAAGGAATTTTTTGAATTTCTCCTTCCCTTATTCTCTTTGAGAGAGTTTCTTTTTCGTCTTTTAATTTTACTCGAAAGGACATTTCTTGAAGTTCTCGGGTAATTTTTTTGGCATATTTTCTATGAGAAGACCTTACAGGAATTACCCAGATTTGTTCAGGAGAAAGCCAAAGAGGTAGAGCTCCGCCATAGTGTTCAAGTAAAACTCCTATAAATCTTTCAATTGATCCCAGAAGTGCTCGATGGATCATTATTGGTTCTTTTCGTTTTCCATTCTTGTCAATATAAGTCATTTTAAATCTTTGAGGCAGATTAAAATCAACTTGGATGGTGGTACATTGCCATGGTCTTCCTAAACTGTCTTTAATCTTAATGTCTATTTTAGGCCCATAGAAAGCACCTCCGCCTCTATCTACAATATAATCAATTTTCATTTTTTCTAAGGCAGATTTAAGGGCTTTAGTTGCTTTATTCCAGATGTTTTTTGTGCCAATATATTTTTCGGGTCTAGTGGCAAGGTATATCTCAAAGTTTTTGAAGCCAAACACTTTTAATGTCTTGATAGCCATTCTTACTAGAGTTTCAATTTCTTTAAAAAGCTGTTCAGGAGTGCAAATTATATGAGCATCATCTTGGGTAAAACCTCTTACTCTGGTTAAGCCATGAAGTACGCCTGATTTTTCATATCTATATACTGTTCCTAACTCCGCAAATCTTAAAGGTAAATCTTTATAACTTCTTATTTTGTGATTATAAACTTTAACGTGAAAAGGGCAGTTCATTGGCTTAAGAAGATATTCTTCGTTATCGATTTTGATAGGAGAATAGATGTTTTCTCTATAAAAATCC
This sequence comes from bacterium, assembly GCA_021161645.1. Lineage (GTDB taxonomy): Bacteria > Patescibacteriota > Minisyncoccia > Minisyncoccales > PEYH01 > JAGHAC01. The sequence continues at coordinate 2,318 of JAGHAC010000003.1, read as the reverse complement.
CAATGCCCTGATGTTTTCCAGAGTTGGATATTAGCAATGTGAGGAGAGATAATCCACTGATAACCAGCTTTATTAAGCTCCTCATAAAGATAATTTTCAATAATTTTTCTTAGAATAGCCCCTTTTGGAAGCCAAAGAGGAAGGCCTGCGCCTATTTCTTCGTCAAACATAAAGAGTTCGAGTTTTTGTCCAAGTAGACGATGGTCTCTTTTTTGCGCCTCTTCAATTTGTTTCAGATATCCTTCTAGTTCTTTTTTTGAAGAAAAAGCAACACCATAAATTCTTGTAAGCATAGGATTCTTTTCAGATCCTTTCCAGTAAGCGCCAGCGGTTTTAATCAATTTAAAGCCATCTAGAGGAATTTGTTTCGTTGATTTTACATGGGGACCCCGGCAAAGATCAATAAAATTTCCTATCTGGTAAATACTTATTTTTTCTTTGGAGTTTTTCAGTTCTTTGATAAGTTCCAATTTATAGGGTTGATCTCTAAATAATTTTTTTGCTTCTTCTGAAGTAATAAACTTTTTTTTGAAGGGCAAATTTTTTCTTATAATCTGCTTCATTCTTTTCTCTATTTTTTTGAGATCCTTTTCTGAAATAGGAGAGGGGAGGTCAAAATCGTAATAGAATCCCGTTTCTGTAGCAGGGCCAATTCCAAATTTGGTTTCAGGATATAAATCTAAAACTGCGTGAGCTAAAATATGAGAAAGAGAATGTCTTATTGTTTTAATATTCATAATAAAAATATTTTAAACCTGTTTGTCTATTTGTTCAAGAGTGAGAACTTTTAGGCTTTAGAGGAAGCTTTACATAAAAAGTAGTTCCCTTATTTTTACCTTTGGACTCAGCCCAAATACTTCCGTGGTGAGCATCAACAAATTTTTTTGCTATATACACTCCTATGCCGCTTCCGCCAGTCCATGTTTTTGATCCTTCTTTTCCTCTTTTAAAGCTTCTAAATAAGGAAGAAAAATCTTGTTTTTCCATTCCAATTCCGGTATCCATTACTTTTACTAGTATATTCGAAGTTTGAGGTTCAATAGAAATAACAACTCCGCCTTTCAAGGTATATTTAATAGCATTATCTATTAAATTTAAAAAAACCTGGTTTAATTTTTCCCGGTCAGCAATAATTTTAGGGACAAAAGCAGGTCTTTTAAACTTTATATATAAACCCTTTTTATCTGCCTCTGGCTTTAGTTCTTCTATAATTTCATTTATTATTTTTTCTAAGGATACTTTTTGGAAGCGTAATGTAGTTTTGCCAGATTCAATTCTTGAAATGTCCAAAAGATTATTTACAAGTTTTATAAGTTGTTCGTTTGTTTTATAAATATTTTTCAAAGGCGCTTTTGCTTTGGGTGGAATTTTTCCGTAACTTCCTTCAATTAAGAGAGAAACATACCCTTTAATAGCAGTGAGTGGAGTTCTTAGTTGATGCGAGGCGATAGAAATGAATTCGGTTTTTGCTTTATCTAATTGTTTAAGTTCTTGGTATGCTTTTTGTAGTTTTTTCCGAAATTCGATCTCTTTGTGAATACTTTTGACTAAAGAATAGCCAAGAAATGAGAAGGTTATTAAAACAATGCCGCCTAGTACTTTTAAGAAAGTATTCTCTGCAACCATAATTTGAACTAGGAGAATTGTCCAAATGAGAACAATTATAATTTCTGTTGCAATAATCTTTAACTCGAAAAGCTTATAGCGCCCAATGGCATATCCTATGAATCCAACCATAATAAACGAGAAAGCAGGCCCAATGTTGCCAAGATCTATTTCAAAAAACCGAGGGATAAACAGATTAGCCAGAATGGCTAAGAACATAAAAATTAAAATTCCCGCGGCGGTCAATTTAATCTGCATTTTTTCTATTTTGTTGGCTTTTTTGTATTTACTTAAAAAACTAGATAGTGCGAAAATCATATAAAATACAAAATAATATAAATAGAAATCTATTCCTATACCGAATATTTCATCGGGATTGATTTGTTGGGTATATTGAATCGATGGATCTAATTTAATAAGAAATCTTGTGGGATAAATAAGAGATAGAAAAATTATTCCAAGGAATACCAGAAGATAAAAAATTATCTTATTAAAAGGCAACTTGGGAGATGGAAAATATCTTAAGAAGGAGAGAAAAAACAAAAGTGCAACGGTACTGCAAAAATAAGCGCTTTTAATCCAGAGGACGTATCCATTGGTTAAATTGGCAAAGATAACCGAAATGCTCCAAAGAACAATCATTAGGACGCTTCCCGAAAAAAATACATTTATCTTGGACTTTGGGTTTTTAAAATATATAAAAACAGCAAACA
>JAGHAC010000048.1 GCA_021161645.1 bacterium | reverse complement strand
TAATTTTATAGAAAAGGGAATAGTTAAATTTATCTGCGCTGATGGCACGAACGGTTATCCAAAAGAAGCGCCCTATGATAAGATTTTGTGCTCTGCCTCGGCAAAAGAATTGCCAAATGAATGGAAAAAGCAATTAAAGATAGGAGGGAAGATCGTAACTCCAATAGGAAATTCTATTTGGGTGTTTGAGAAAAAAGAAGAAGATAAATTTGTTTCAAAAGAATATCCCGGATTTATTTTTGTTCCCTTAATTAAAAAAGAAAAATAAAATGTCCAAGAAAAAAATAATTTTTGCCCTTCTACTGTTAATTGTTGCTTCTTTTCTTTGGTTAATTTTTGAAATTTATTCAGTCAATTATTATTTAGAAGCATCAAAAGTATTTGAAGTAAAAAAAGGAGAAGATCTTTTTACAATAGCAAGCAATTTATCAAAACAAAATTTAATAAAAAATAAATACGCTTTTATTTTTTATGTTTTGCTAAAAAACAAAGCCCATCTTTTAAAAGCAGGGGATTATGAAATTCTTCCAAAGATGTCGATCAAAGAAATCGCTGATATGATTATTCAGGGGAAAAGCCGTCTGATTAAAATCACTATTCCTGAAGGGTGGAATTTGAGGGATATAGGTTTTTATTTTGAAAATTTAGGAATGTTTCAAGCAGAAGAAATATGGGAAATAGCCGGTTTTCCAGCCACAGTTTATAAAGAGGGCATTGATCTTCCAAAACCAAGGGATTTTTCTCAAAAATACTCTTTTCTTAAAGAAAAACCCACAAATATTGGTTTGGAAGGATATCTTTTTCCAGACACATATTTTATTCCAAGAGATATAAAAGCAGAAAAAATAATTACAATGATGCTTGATAATTTTGATCGTAAGATAGATCCTCAATTAAGAGAGAAAATTAAAAGACAAAATAAAACTCTTTTCCAGATTGTGACAATGGCTTCTCTGTTAGAAAAGGAAGCAAAAAATCCGGAAGATAAAAAAATTATTTCAGGAATATTGTGGAAAAGGTTAAGATATAGAATGCCTTTACAGGTAGATGCTACTATTAGTTATATTACTGGTAAAAAAAGTGTCAAAATTAGCAATAAAGAAACTCAGATAGATTCTCCATATAATACTTACAAGCATGAGGGTTTGCCTATAGGTCCTATTTGTAACCCGGGGATAGAAAGCATCTTGGCGGCAGTTTATCCTCAAGAAACAGATTATTGGTATTACCTTTCAACCTCTGAAGGAAAAATACTTTACTCAAAGACTCTTAGAGAGCATAATTTAAAGAAGGCAAAATATTTAAAGTAAAAAAACTATGTCCAAGTTTTTGATTACTGTTATATTAATTGTTATAATAATAGTGGGAGTGTTGAGCTTTGTTTTTTTCTCAAAAAATTTCAGAGAAAAAGAATCTATGCAATCTTCTCAACTTACAACAGAACAATCTGTGTCAAAAAAGATAGTAATGATAATTGCTTTCAGAAGTTTTAGAGATGAAGAATATTTTATTCCAAAAGAGGAATTTGAGAAAGCTGGTTTCGAGGTTGTTACAGCAAGCAGCGAAACAGGAACAGCAATTGGAGCCGGTGGGGGAGACACAAATGTAGATCTTTTGATGAAAGATTTAAATGTGGAAAACTATGACGCAGTTGTTTTTATAGGAGGTCCGGGAGCATATAAATATATAGATGACAAAGAAGCGCACCGGATAGCAAAAGAGGCGATAGAACATAATAAAGTTTTAGCGGCTATCTGCATTGCCCCGGCAATTCTCGCCCGGGCAGGGGCGCTAGAAGGCAGGAGAGCAACGGTTTGGTCTAATATTCTGGATAAGTCCGCGGTTAAAATTTTGGAAGAAAATGGAGCAATGTACGAAGAAAAACCTGTAGTTGAAGATGGGAAAATTATAACCGCTAATGGTCCTCAAGCAGCAAGAGATTTTGCTAAAAAGATTATAGAAGCATTGACTCACTCTTGACAAATATTTTGAAATTGGTAAACTGGAAATCAGTTGTTAATTTTGAATTTTTGCCGCAGACAATAGGCAGCCTTTTGTAGGCATAAGACCTATCGAGGCATTTTTCTCGATATTTCTAAATTTCTGACAAGGTCTGCGGTAAATAGCAGGCATTTTTTAATTAATATTAATTATGAGCCAAAAGAAAAGCGAAAAAAAAGAGAAAGTAGAGGAGTTTAAAAAACTTTTAGAGAGACAAAAATCTCTGGTTTTTGTAGATTTTAGAGGATTAAAAACAGACGAAATTAAAGAACTTAAAGAAGAACTAAGGAAAAATGATGCCGAATTTAGAGTTTTCAAAAAAACCTTGGCAGAAATTGCCTTCAAGGAAAATAATATTGATTTTAAAAGAAAAGATTGGGAGGGACAATTAGCGTTTATTTTTGGTTTTAGCGACGAAATTACACCTTTTAAGCTAGCCTACGATTTTGCAAAAAGCAACGAAAACCTGAAAATTCTTGGAGGAATTGCTGAAGGAGAAATTCTTTTGAAGAAAGAGGCTCTTTCTCTTGCCCAATTACCCTCAAGAGAAGAATTGTTGGCAAAAGTTGTTTCGTCTCTTTCTGCGCCCTTGCAAAATCTTCATCATTGTTTTTCAGCTAATATTAAAGGTCTTATTTACACCCTTCAGGCCGTTGTTAATAAATAAAAATTAATTTATTAATTTAAAACTTATGGCAGAAGAAAAACAAGAAGAAAAAAAAGAAGAAGTCAAAGAGGAAACTCAAGAAGAAACAAAAGAGACAAAAGAAAACAAGAATACAGAAGAAGAGAAAGAAGAAGTAGAAGTTCCGGAGAAATTTCAAAAACTTATTGAAGAAATTGAAAATATGAAGGTTGCTGATTTGGCAGAATTAGTAAAGATTTTAGAAAAGAAGTTTGGTGTTTCGGCTGCTCCAGTTGCTGTAGCGGCTGCACCAGCTGCGGGACAAGGAGCACCGGAGGGAGGCGAAGAAAAAAGCGAATATAATATTGTATTGAAA
>JAGHAC010000028.1 GCA_021161645.1 bacterium | reverse complement strand
TTCGGAAATTGTCCAATTTTTTACATCAGAATTTCCAGACATTGATTTACAATGCCATGAGCCTTTATACTGCGCACAAGCTTTTACTAAGCCATTATCGTCTTGGGCAGAAATTCCGATCGTAATTGTCTGTCCTACGTAAACAGTTTGAGGAGACACCGATAAAGTTCCTTCAACAGGATCATTTATACAAACTGGAACACACTGACCATTCTGACAAACCTTTCCTTCTTCCTCACAATTTTGATAATTTATCCATTGAGTATTCTGATAACATTGGTTATTTGAACATCCTTTGAGAATCTTTTCTCTTTGGACCCAATTTCCCTGACATCTGTAGTTATTAGTCCACTCATCTTGCCCGCAATTTTGATAGTTTCTCCAAGAAGACCACTCAAGACAGGAATCTGCGTCATAATTTCCACAGGTTCTTTTTTGGACATAGCCGCCAGAGCATCTTTTTTGAGTTTGGCCTGAGTAGGAACACTCATTATGACAAGATGGGGGCGGACTTCCGCAATCTTCAGGGCAGTTATAGGAATTTTCGCAAGATGAATTACAGTATCCATCACCACAAACACATGAATTCCCTCCGCCACAATCTTCGGGACAATTGTAAGAATTTTCACAGCTTGAATTACAATATCCGTCACCGCAGATACAGGAAGATCCGCCGCTGCCTCCTCCCGAGCAATCTTCAGGACAATTTGAAGAATTTTCCCATCCGGAACAAGTTCCATCTCCGCACACACTTGCAGCAAAAGTAGTATTATGAGATGTTAATTTTCTATTAAAATCAAAAAAATTCAAAAACGGCGTCACTAAAAAAGTGCTGATAACTAAAATATCAATTAAAATATAAAGAATTTTTTGATTTTTATTCATAGAATTTGTGTTACTCATAAACCAATTATACTTTATTTTCCCATTTATGTCAAGAATTGATGAATTTTATCTAATTTATGAATTTTTGTCAAGAAAAAAGGGTGCCTTTCGGTAGAAAGACACCCTTAAATACCATAACTAAATATGGATATCGATAATTCGAGGTGCAGACACAAAGTTGCGACTTTTCGGATTCCAAAAATATGCCTTTAGTTTTCCTTGTTCTTTTGTGATAAAGACTAACAAATATTCTTGTGATTTCACATCCCAGACCCACCCTGTTGCTAAAGTAGGTCCCCATTCCTTTAACTTACCTAATGCTATCCAGATATGCGTCGGTTCGTCAAACAAAACAATAAGAGCTCGTTCATATTCTTGGATAGTAGTAAGCCCATATTGTTCCTGCGTTACCCCCCGAAGCTTTGCCCTTGGAGCGATCTGACGCATAAAACCCAGAAGATCTGAACAATGTGTATAAGCAACAATCTGCGGTGGGGCTGGTAAAGAAGGACAAGAAGAAACCGCTCCTCCACAGAAACAGCATCCTCCTCCCACGAGAAGAAGTTCTAATACCATCATTACCGAAATTATCTTTTTCAATGTACTTCACCTCCTTTTTAAGATATCAAAATTATAGCACTTACAATATTTTTGTCAACCAAAAAGTGCGAGGTTAAACCTCGCACTTTTTGGACAGGTTGAATATCTTTATTTAAAGACCAGGAATTTCCATTGAAGGATACTCAGTCTCAAGTTGCGGATAAAACATTTCATTTCCTGAAGAACTTCCGTAATAATTCGTTAACAAATTCATAAAAATTTCCATAATGCTCTGACTCTCTTTTGGTCTTTCAATTTTTTTCTGTTTATTGAAATCGGAAACACTGACATTCCAAACTAATTCCATTGAAACATTTTCTGTTCCTTGCTCGGTTTCAGATGTAAATTTTTCTATAGTTTTCATTCCTTTTATCTGGTGTATAAAATAATCATTCTGTCCTACAAGAAAATAAATCTCGATTTCTCCTGCCTTGTCAAAAAACTCATCAATAGCTTTATTTAACTGAGCTATTTCTTTTTCATCATATGATGCGTCCGGAAATAAATTATATTCTTCCACAAGTTTAAGCGCTTCCGCAAGATAAAGCTTTGTGTTTTCCTTATCTAAAACCGTAAGAATCTGATACATTTTTTGGCCATCTATTGTTTGGTCAGGCAATTCTTTTTTGATCTTAACCAACGGATACTTAAAAACTAAATTTTGAAACTTCTGTTCTATCTCTTTCCTTTCTTGTGGAGTCAAAGAATTAATTCCCATGCTCATTCCCAGATCTTTTGGATTAAAACTAATCCATTGATTCTTTAATTTATCAACAATTTGATTAAGGTTAGGAAACTCTGCTTGAAGTTCCATTAAAAGAGGAACTGGCAAAGTATTAATTTTAATATATGTTTCTTCTCCTATCTGAATTGTTTCACCTCCTAAAATGAAATTTACTCCTTGAACTCCAACATTTGTTGTAAAAATACTATGACTCTTTGGTTCTTTTTCGTCAAACTCATTTATATCACTGTCTATCTGGAGATTCATTTTAAACGCCTCTTGAGTATCCAAATTCGTTGCATCAATATTTATGTTAGCCTCGGAATGATATGATTTTAAACTAAACATATTCTCTATTGCCCGAGCAAGTACCAACTCTGGCGAAGGTCTAAAGGGATTCCATAAAGGATCCCAAATTCTTGCTGCTAAAACGCCAATAATTCCTGTGACAACTAACAAAAACGCTATTAATACAACCGCAACAACTTTTTTCTTTCTCCTTCTCTCTTCTGGAATTGGCGAGAAATCAAAATTTCCAAATGATTGTGGTTGAGAAAAATTTTCTTCCATATTTAGCTTGGTTAATTTTTAGTTTTTTGATAACCCAAACTCACCTTTAAGCTCGACCTTTTTACAATATTTCAATAGAAAAATCTTCTGGATTAATTTGAAACTTTGTACCCGGTTTTAACTCTTCTTTTAAAAGCGCCTGAGCGATAGCATCTTCTATTTTATCCTGAATCACTCTTTTCATATTTCTTGCCCCAAAAGTAATATTGTATCCTAATTCTACAACCCTTTCCTTGAGAGGTTCTGTGATAACAAATTCTATTCTTTTCTCTTCTAAACCCTTTTTGATTTTATTAAGCATTAACTGGGCAATATCCAATAGATTTTTTTTGCTAAGAGGCCTGAATAAAACCACTGCATCAAATCTGTTAACCAATTCTGGCCTGAAAGTTCCTTCTTGAAACAAGTGCTCAAGCAAAGGTTGTTTAATTTTTAATAAATCATTTCCTTTTTCCAGCGCTTTCAAAATAATCTTGTATCCTGCATTAGAGGTGGCAATAATTATTGTGTTTCTAAAGTCTATCTTTCTACCCAAGCCATCGGTAATATGTCCCTCATCTAATACTTGCAAAAAGAGGTTTAAAATATTCAAATGTGCTTTTTCAATCTCATCTAGTAATACCAAAGAAAAAGGATTTTCTCGTACAGGAGTGGTAAGTAATCCTTCATTTTCTGGCCCGCCAATTAAACGGGGAATATCTTCGATATTTTGAAATTCAGACATATCTAGACGAATTATTTTTTCTTCTGAACCAAAATAAATTTCTGCTAACGCCTTTGCTGTTTCTGTTTTACCAACACCTGTGGGACCAAGAAACAAAAACGAACCCATGGGTTTTTTCCTTTCAACAATTTGGGCTCGTGCTCGTCTCAACGCTGACGATACTTCTTTTACAGCCTCATTCTGATTAATGATCCGTCTATGGATAAGCTCTTCTAAATTAAGAAGTGTTTGTTTTTCTTCTTTCTCCAGTTTACCAACAGGAATCTCTGTCTTTTGAGTTACAAGGTAGGCAATATCTTCGGGCATTATCCATTGCTGTTTTTTGGAAGTAGTTTTCACAAAAGCCTCTTCCAAGAGTTCCTGAGCTTTCTTTGGAAACGGCACATTGGTAATAAATTTCTCAGAAAGCTTGATAAGATCTTTAAGTGCCTGGTAGCTTATATATTTTTTATATTTACTTTCCAACTCCGGAATTTCCATTTCTAACATCTTTTGAGTTTCCTGAGCGCTTGGCTCTTTCACTTCTATTTTTACAAAATAGTTGAGCAAAGAAGGGTTTTGTTCTATATCTCTATGAAGTCCCATATAACTGGTAAGAGTTATTAATGGGAATTGTGGCATTCTTAAATAAGGAACCAATAAACTAGTAATATCTAAAGCGCCTGCTCCGCTTTCTCTTCCCACATAATTATGAAATTCGTCTATTACTAAGATAACATTTCCTGCCGCTACCACTTCGCTAAAAATTTTTTGAAGTAATTCTTCTGCTTCATCTAAATTTTGAGCTTTAGCAAGAAGAGCAGACATTTGTAGCTCTACCACTCTTTTATAATTTGTTTCCGACAAACTTAATCCGAGGGCGCTTTTCTTTGCTAGTGCCCGAATAATATTCTTTATTCCTACTCCTGGTTCGCCAATAATCAAAGCATTATTTAGCTCGGGACTAGCTAAAATATGTTCTAATTGATCTATTTCTTCTTCATAACCTATAATTTCAGGATAATTTGATTGTTTGATAATTTTTGTCCAATCTAGGGCAAACTCATCAAGAGTAATAGTATATCCTACTGCCCAATCCTTTGCCAAACTTCCCTTTTTAAGAAGATTTTTGTAGGACCAAAATTTTTTCTTCTCTCTTTGTTTTTTTTCTAAAAATTCATACCACTCGACAAGGTTTTTCATATCTTCTGGATGAAGCTGGAGTTGATCTAATATCTGATTGAAAATTTTGTCGGTTTCAGAGAGAGCAATTAAAAGATCTCCTAAAAAAATTCTTTTATGTTTTCTTCGGCGAGCAATTTTGATAGCCGTCTCAATAGTTTCAATAAGATCTTCCGAGAGATTTTTTTCTACTAACTTTTCCTGATAGATTCCCTGCTTAAGAAATCCTTCTATATATTTTGCCAACTCTTTATTGTTCAACAGAAGACGGCTAAAAAGAAATCTTATTAAACTGTTATCGCTTTTTAATATAGAATAAAAAACCAAGGTGGCATTAAGAGAAGAAATTTTTAATTTTTTCTGGAGTTTTTCGGCTCGAAAAATAATTTGAGCAGCATTAAAATCTAGCAGATCCGCTAAATTTTTTACTCTGGCATTATCCGGAATAGGTGGATTCTTTATCTTTCCCTGATAGAACCCATCTACAAGACTAAAAAAGAGATAGAAAGCAAGAGAAAGAAATAAAAGCCCTAAAGGGATTTTTATGGCATATAAATCAAAATATGTAACAAAATCTAAAATTATCCAAAAGAAAAACAAAAGACAAAAAGCCAAACTCAAATATCTGAAAGATTTGGCACTTCTAAAGAAGAGGTTTTTTGACAAGCAAACCGATTTGTATGGATTAGAATTTTTGAAATCAAAATTTATCATCTACACCACCAAAATCAAAATAAATAATTAAATCCCATTACAAACAAAATAATTATTATGACAGGTAGAAAAAACCAAATTAAATAAAACCCTGCCCCAAAAACCAAAACAAATAAATCTACTATTATTCCGGCAATAATTAAAAAGGTGCGCACAATCATTCCGATGATCCTTGTAGACATATTAGAAATAAATACCTCAAAATATCGCGAAAAACTAAACCCTCGTCCATAGGACCAACTATATCTTCTCCATGGAGTAAAAAATGTCTTAAGTAAAATGGGAACAGAAAAATAGTTTAAATAAAATTTTAAATAATTAAACCAGCCCCTCTGAATTTCTTTGGGCATCTCACAATAATGCCATTTGATATATTCTCCTAAAACGCTGTATCTCATTCTGTTCTTATTATATCAAACAATTAAAAGAAATAAAAAGACCCGCTCTCAACGAGACGGGCCAATAACCTCTACTTTACAAAGAACTACACCTTTTTCTACCATATTCAATAATCGTGCTGCGCCGTAAGAAAGATCGAAATGACGATTTGCAACATAAGGTCCTCTATCTTGCACAACTACCTCTATGCTTTCTTCTGTATCCATCCGTATCAATCTCACTCGTGTGCCGAATGGTAGCCATTTATGAGCACAAATTGTGGCATCATACATATTAAAAATTTCGCCGTTTGCCATTCTCTTTCCATGGAATCCAGGTCCATACCAACTTATCAAAACCTTATCAAATGCGGTGTAAGGCATTGCAAATAAAACTTGTCCGGGGTAGATATTATCGTCTCTCAGGTCGTTAAGCCTCATTAGTTCTTTCAACTTCATCCCGACGCCCTGGGCTATTTCTTCCAAGGTCCAACCCTTACGAACCACGATTTCTATAGTCCCCTGCTCTATCTTTGCTAAATTTTCATCTAGAACTTTTGTATCGGCTATGTTTTCTCCGGCTACAACGGCTGTTTCTTGATTAAAGAAATAACCCGAAAACAAAAAAATCCCACTCAAGCCTCCCACTAATACTAAAGTAAGCAGTTTCTTTCTCAATCTTTTTACCTCCTTTGCTTAGTACTGAAATTATATCATAAATTACTTAAGGCGTCAACCTTCGATAGAACGAGAGTAATTCTCGTTTTATTGTTAAGTTCAATAAATTTCCATTAATTTCTACAAATTTCAACAAATTTCTATATTATGTTTCTTCAAAATTATTCTAAATTCTATATTCTAGATTCTGGATTTTGTGGGCGTGGCAGGACTCGAACCTGCGACCCCTGCCGTGTGAAGGCAGTGCTCTAGCCTCTGAGCCACACGCCCAGATTCAGTGCATAGTGCATAGTGGGTAGTGGGTAGTGAAATTGTTAGGGGTTTATTATTATTTATTGTAGCATTATAATAAAATTGATGAAAGTCTTTGAATTTTATTTCAACCCTAAATTTAAAAACGAGTATCAATTCCGATCGTTTCACTTCCGTCCCCCAAACAATGAAACTCTTTTTTTGGGAGATTTATACATTCTTTTAGAACTTTATCATCCTCAACCAGAGGATCAAGAGTTCTTTTTTCAGATCGCTGAAACTATCAAGAATAATTTTTACAAAAACACTAAACTATTACCTGAAGAAAACTTTCATAATGCTCTCAAAAAATTAAATGCTTTACTTAACAAAAGATTAAATGCTGGAGAGACAAGATGGATGGGAAATTTTCATTTGATTATTATAAATACTAACAACTTCTATCTTCATTTTTCCTCTTTCGGTAACAATAAAATCTTACTTTTGAGAGACGAAGAGCTTCTGGACTTAAGTCAGGAATTAGAAGAACAAAAAGAGGAACAGTTCTCATCTAAACCCTTTGTCAACTTCGGTACAGTCAAAATTATTCCTCAAGATAAAATCTTTATTTTAACAACACAAGTTTTTGAAAAAATATATGGAGAAATATTGGAAGAAATTGTAAACT
>JAGHAC010000039.1 GCA_021161645.1 bacterium | reverse complement strand
TAGTTGCGGTGAGCCGCTTTCTTCTTTTCGAGTAAAGAGAATAAGAGTGTAACACAGTTTAAGGGGCTCCTTTCGAGGAGCCCTAATTTTTTAAAACTTGACAAAAGTTTTTATTTGAGTAAAATAATGATAGTGGGTGTAAAATCCCGATCTGTGGTCGGCAAAAAGCCTCCTGGCATTCCGGAGGCTTTTTGCTTTTTAAAACTGCTGTAATAACTCAGCCATGGCATTCTTATTACAGCGGAATTTAGGTATAATAAAATTGGCGAAAGAAAGAATTAAAAAACCTCAAACTATGAGCAAATATAAATATTATTTTAGGAAGCCCAAATCAGCAATCACAAAAGACATTTTAAATTTCCTTTTTATTGCGGGAGCAGTTTATGTGGCGGCATCGTCTCCCTATTTTGTTATGAATCTTTGGAAAAATTACAGGAAATTTGGGAGATATCCTCAGAGAAAATTTAGTGACTCTTTTCAAAATCTTCGAAGACAAGGGTTAATAAAGATAGAAAAGAAAAATCATCAAATTTATATTTCTCTAACAGAAAAAGGGAAAGCAAAAGCAGGGTGGATGCAAATAGACGCCCTTAAAATCAAAAGACCTAAAAAATGGGACAGAAAATGGCGAATTGTTATTTTTGATATTGCCCAGCTGAAGAAAATATATAGGGAGGCTTTAAGGGGAAAGCTTAAGGAATTGGGATTTGTTCCTCTTCAGAAAAGTGTTTGGATTTATCCCTTTGATTGCAGAGACGAAATTAACCTTTTAAAGAACTTCTTTGGGCTAAGCGACAAAGAATTAAGATTGATAATTGCTCAAGAAATAGGAGATAAGAAGCCTCTCTTAAAACATTTTAATCTTAAGTAGCGCTGTAATAACATTGCCATGGCAATGTTATTACAGCGGTTTGATTCTTCCTCTATGGATTTTTTAAAAACAGGAGATATGTGTCCAAATAAATATGTTGCATTCAAGAGAAGATAATGTATAATAAAACCGAGCCTGGGTGTATGCACCCACAAAAGACCTAGATCGGGGTCAACTGCCCAGGCTCTTTAAATAGAAATAAAAACCCAGAAGAGGAATGAAACTATCTCACCTTAAAAAAAATATTCCAAAGATTAAAACAGACGTTTCCTTAAAAGAATATACCACTTTTAGGGTTGGAGGGAAGACAAGATATTTTTTTGAGGCAGAAACAGAAGAAGATCTTCTTAAAGCATTGGTGGCAGTAAGTAATCTAAGACTGCCCCTTTTTATTTTAGGCGGCGGAAGCAATGTAGTGTTTGATGATGAAAAATTTGATGGAGTTGTTATTAAAGTAAATACAAAAGGTCTTGAGGTTGAGGATTATAAACCTGGAAGCAAGATTATTTATGCAGAGGCGGGAACTCCATTATTATTTTTAGTTAATAAAGCAAAAGAGCTCTCATTATCTGGGCTTGAATGGGCGGCAGGAATTCCGGGCACAATAGGCGGAGCAGTTTTTGGTAATGCGGCTGCTTTTGGGTTTTCTGTTGGAGAAATAGTAAAAACAGTAGAAACGTTTGATTTAGAAAGTTTGAAAAAAAGAAAGTTTAACCAGAAAGAATGTTGTTTTAAATATAAAGAAAGTATTTTTAAAAAAGAAAAGAAATATGTAATTTTAAGAATTGGGTTAGTTTTAAGAGAGGGAAATAAAAAAGAGATAGAAAAGAGAATGAGAGAATATTTAAAGAAAAGAAATAAGAGCCAGCCATTTTATTGGTCGGCTGGGTGTGTTTTTAAAAATATTAAAATTGAAAAACCCGAAATAAAATTAAAGATTAAAAAAGCGCTTCCGGAGGCAGAAAAATTTTTAAGAAGCGGTTTTTTGCCAGCCGGATATCTTATTGATAGATGCGGACTGAAGGGAGAAAAAATTGGCAGGGCGGAAGTTTCCCAAAAGCACGCAAACTTTATTATTAATAAAGGAGGCGCGAAAGCAAAAGATATAATTAAGCTGATGAGATTGGTCAAAGAGAGGGTAAAAGAAAGGCTGGGAATAGAATTAGATAGGGAAGTGATTCTTGCGAAAAATTTTACTGTTGACAGTGATTTTTGGGTTCGGGATAATAAAAGAAGGGAGATAAAAAACAAAAAACTATTAAAAAGGAGACGGAAAGGGAAAAACCTTCCAAAAGGGAAAGAGAAATAAATTATGAGGATTAATATTAAACCAGTTAATATAAGACTTGATCAGGCCCTTACTGATTGGATTTATAAAAAGCTGGGAGAGATAAAAAGATATCTCGCGGATTTTGAGGGTGGAAAATTCCCTGGAGGTAAGGAGGCAATAGAATTAAATATTGAAATATCTAAAACAACACATCATCATCGCAAAGGAGATATTTTTCGTGCGGAAGCTCAATTGTATCTTCCAAAGGAGTTGATAAGGGTAGAGGCAACAGATAATGATTTAAGAGCCGCAATCGATCAAATAAAAGAACAGTTATATCGCAAGATTAAAAAATATAAAAGAAAAAGAATAATCAGAGCTCGGAAATGGGCAAGAATAATAAAAGAAGTAGGAAGAATCCATAGAGTATTGTTAAAAGAAAACAATAAAATGAAAAAATTATTGCGAGCCTTTAAAAAGAAAAAATAAATTGGAGATAATCTATGTTCAGAACAGGAGCAAGGTAGAACCTTGCTCCGCTTTAATTTATTGGCTTTTTGTGGTAGATTGAAAGAAACAAAAATTCTAAACTATGTCAATTCTAGAAAAAATCTTTGGCGACGCAAACAAAAAATATCTAAAAAAAATTCAACCCATAGTTGAAAGAATAAATTCTTTAGAGAAAGATTTTGAAAATCTTAGAGACGATCAATTGCCTCAGAAAACATTGGAACTTAAGGAGAAAATTAAGGACGAGAGATCTTTAGAAGAAATTCTCCCAGAAGCATTTGCTTTAGTAAGGGAGGCGTCAAAAAGAACTCTAAAACAAAGACATTTTGATGTTCAGCTAATTGGAGGAATAGCGCTTCATCAAGGAAAGATTGCTGAAATGAAGACAGGCGAAGGAAAAACTTTAGCAGCAACGCTTCCAGCATATTTAAATGCTCTATTAGAAAAGGGTGTGCATATAATAACTGTGAACGATTATCTTGCCAAGAGGGATACCGTTTGGATGGGTCAAATTTATTACGCTCTTGGGTTGTCGGTTGGATGTATAACTCATGAGGAAGCTTTTTTATATGATCCGACTTATCAACCAAACGAAGGGGAAAGAGACAAAGAAAGAGATGAGGTTGGTGGGTTTAAGATAGTTGAGAGTTTTTTGAGGCCTGTTTCTCGAAAAGAGGCATATCTTGCTGATATTACTTATGGAACAAACAACGAATTCGGTTTTGATTATCTCAGGGATAATATGGCTTATAATCCAGCTCAACGAGTTCAGAGAGAATTGAATTACGCTATTATTGATGAGGTAGATTCTATTTTAATTGATGAAGCCCGCACCCCCTTAATAATTTCTGCTCCGGATACAGAGAGTTCTCAAATGTATCAAGAGTTTGCCAGAATTGTTCCCCGGCTTGACCCAGAGAAAGATTATGAAATTCATGAGAAAGAAAAAGCGGTAACTCTTACCGAGGCGGGAATTGAAAAAATAGAAAAAATACTGGGTATAGATAATATTTATGAGGAGAAAGGGGCAAGATATCTTCATCATTTGGAGCAGGCATTAAGAGCAGAGGTTCTATTTAAAAAAGACAGAGATTATGTGGTGCGGAACGGTGAAGTTATTATTGTCGATGAATTTACTGGAAGATTGATGCCCGGAAGAAGATGGTCGGGAGGCTTGCATCAAGCAATCGAAGCAAAGGAAGGCTTAAGAGTGAAGCCGGAATCGCTTACCCTTGCCTCGATTTCTTTTCAAAATTATTTTCGAATGTATAAAAAACTTGCTGGTATGACAGGAACTGCCGCAACCTCAGCCGAAGAATTTGATAAGGTTTATGGTTTAGAGGTAGTTGTTATTCCTACCAATAAACCAATGATAAGATCGGATCTATCAGATGTTATTTATAAAACAGAAAAAGAGAAATACAAGGCGATAGTAGAAAAGATAAAAGAATGCTATCAGAAAGGTCAGCCTATACTAGTGGGCACAAGATCAATTGAGAAAAATGAGTATTTGGGAAAGCTTTTAGAGGTAGAAGGTGTTCCCCATCAAATTCTGAACGCTAAAAATCATGAAAGAGAAGGAGAGATTATTGCTCAGGCAGGAAGGTTAAAATCAGTAACTATTGCTACTAATATGGCAGGAAGGGGTGTTGATATTATCTTAGGCGGAAATCCTCCGGGTCAAAAAGAAGCCGAAGAAGTAAAAAAATTAGGAGGATTATTTGTTCTAGGAACAGAAAGACATGAAGCAAGGAGAATAGATGATCAATTAAGAGGTAGAGCAGGCAGACAGGGAGATCCAGGCGCAAGTCAATTTTTCCTCTCTTTAGAAGATGATCTTTTGCGCATTTTTGGCGGAGAGAGAATTAAATCAATAATGGAAAGATTAAATATTCCCGAGGGTCAACCTATAGAATCGCGTCTAGTAACTCAGGCAGTAGAGACAGCACAGCGAAGAATCGAAGGTTATAATTTTGACATAAGAAAACATCTTTTGGAATACGATGATGTGATGAACATCCACAGAGAGACTTTTTACAAAAAAAGAAGGGAAATTTTAGAAGCCTCAAAAGACCAGCTTAGAGAAAAAATAAGAGAGATTTTCCAACAGGAAAATATATCTTTAAAAGAATTAGAAAAAAAGGAAAAAGAGATAGGCGAGCGTTTTTGGGAGATAGTCAAGTTTGTGGCGTTAAAGATAATGGATAATCTTTGGATAGGTCATTTAGAAGAAATGGAGTATCTAAGAGACAGGGTAAGATTAAGAGCCTATGGTCAAATGGATCCCCTAATTGAATATAAGAATGAAGGCTATAAGCTTTTCAAGGAATTGTTGAGAATGATTGACAGTTCTATAGCGCAGACAATTTTGCATTTATCGGTCCAAAAGGAAAAAGAAAATTTTGAAGAAAGAAAACCTGTTCATTATACCGGTAAGAAGCCGGGTAGAAACGATCCTTGTCCCTGCGGCTCAGGAAAAAAATATAAGAAGTGCTGTTGGCCCAAATACGGATAAAAGGCAATCTTTAAT
>JAGHAC010000015.1 GCA_021161645.1 bacterium | reverse complement strand
ATTGTAATTTCTTACGAAGGTGGGAAAGAGCTGGAGCTTCCCGAGTATATAATTAATGAGGAGAGGGCGTTTAGAGTATTCGATCGCTATCGAAAGAGTACTCTAAGTTCGGAGGATGAGGATCCAGCTACTATATTTTACACGTGTCTTCGAAGAATTTCTCCGGGCACATTCGGAGGATTGACAAGGAGGTCTCTTATAGTGTAGTTTCTTTTCCGGGGCGCGGTTTATTATCGCGCCTTTTTTTTAATAATTCTTTTGCTAATTTTTGAGCTTCCTTATACTTTTTTACCCATAAAATTCTCTTGTCTCTTTTAAACCAAGTCATCTGTCTTTTGGCATAATTTTCAATTGCTTTTTGAAGCTGAGCCACCATTTCTTTATAATCTAATTTTCCCTGTAAATACAAAGCGATATATCGGTATTCTAGCCAATTCTTCTAATCTTTTCCACGAAACTCCTGATTTATGTAAATTCTTTACTTCTTCAATCATACCTTCTTTTAGACGCCTCAGTAGCCGTTTTTTAATTCTTTTTTTCAGTTCCTCTTTGTCTCTTTTAATTCCAATTATTAAAGTATCAAATATCACTCTTTTTTTTAATGAGGGGATTCTCTTTTTTGTTTTCAGAATAATTTCTATTGCTCTAATAAGACGCCTTTTGTTTTTTTTATCAATTGTTTTTGCTCTTCGGGGATCTAATTTTTTTAATTGTTGATATAGTTGTTCGCAGGTTTTCTTTTCTAATTTTTTTCTGAGTGCCCAATCCGGTTTTACTTCGGGAATGACAATACCATCAATAACTGCTTGGACGTAGAACCCTGTTCCTCCGCAAAGAATAGGCAGTTTTCCTTTTTTTTGAATTTTTTTGATTGCCTCAATTGCTTTTTTCTGAAATTGGGCTACAGAGAACTTTCTTTTTGGAGAGGCAATATCTAAAAGATGGTGGGGAATGCCTTGCATTTCCTCTTTTGTGATTTTTCCTGTGCCGATATCCATTCCTTTATATACCTGTCTTGAATCAGCCGAAACCACCTCACCATTAAACTTTTTGGCAAGTTTTACTGCTAAATCCGATTTTCCCGAAGCATTCGGTCCTACAATCGCCACTAATTTATTATGATTTTTTGGCAAAATTAAATTTGACATTTCTTTGTTAATTTTATAATATTCTTCTAGCACATAAAATCAAGAGAGGTGGAAAGAATGTCAGCAGAGGAGCTAGTTAGGAAGATGCAAATAAGAGAAGAGGTTCTAGACACGATAAGAATAATTAATTTAAGAATCGCAGAACAAATCATCAGATCCATAGAAGAGGATATATTGTTACGGTGTCCCGAAATCCTCGAAATCTTGAACTTTACACACGGAAGGATAGAAATTAGAAAAGGCGAAGCTCATTATTTAGCCAAAGTAACTCTTTTCCGGCCCAAAGATCACGACCTTCTTGAAATAACGAGAAGACTTCGTCAATTTTCTGAAACAGTTCACGTTTGGAATGTATCGGTCTCAGAAGAAGATATGGATGTTCTTATTGATTCTTTGCGGGTAAGAGACGCCTCCGAATTCAAAAAAACTATTCTTCAGATTTTTTCTGACTTTCTTGACTAGTTTTTAAGAGAAAGCCCGGCTTGCTGCCGGGCTTTATTTTCTACCAATCCTCAAACTTATGCTTCTTTTTGTATAATTTTACTTGACTTTTTAGATTTCGCTCTATAAAATCTTCTCAGTACATACAAATTTCCGGAGGTGAAGAGTATGGAAAATATGTTAGGAGAAAGAGATTAAGACAAGTGGTTGTTAAGGATAAGCTTCCCACGAAAAGACGTTGGGGGTCTGAAGGAATTAAAAGAAAAAATTTAATAGAAATTCTTTTCACAATAAAAAGGAGGGAAAATGAATGGTTTATTCAGAAGGTGTGAACAGGATCTGTTAGAATTATTTTTGGTAATTCATAATAGTGTTTTTGACAGCAAGGTTGAGGTAAAGGATGGAAAACATCCGGTGGTTATAATATCCGATAATTCTGATAGAAAAAAATCTCAAATAATTCTTGTGGCGGTAAATCCTCACCGGGTCCAGACTCTTGTAGAGAGAGCACCGTTAGAGTTTTTCACAGTTTATATGAAAAAATCCTCCCGAAGAATTGGCAGTTTTACTACTTGTTATAGGTTACGAATTCAGATAAACGAAGACGAGAATCAGCTTGAAACAAGTGCTATATATTTTTTTCATATTCCATGGAGATGGTATTTATATCGTTTCTTTGGCCGCTCATTTTTTTATGGTCGTATAATAGGAACTATTGTCCACGAAATAAGACATGAACAGCAATGGAGAAATCCACATCTTAATTTGTTGTCTGTTACCAATTTAATGGTAGAGAGCTGGAAAGACGAATTTTTAAAGGATTGGATACAAGCACGCTTGGCGTCCATAGAGAGATTTTGTAGGAGGGCAGAGATGGAATTAAGTAATATCGCGGGAGGAAAAAAGACAAAGATAAAGTATCGACTACAAAACGAAGAAGACGCTATCATTATAGAAAAAATAGCTGCTAATGTCTGGAGAAGTAAAAAAAGCTGGCAGGCAAAGATTCGTGGAGTTATAGGAATTCTTCGACCAGATTAAGTATCAATAAGCATAGGGGACCTTTTTGTGTTGGGTCCCTTTTATTTTTTCTAAAAGCCAAATACACCAATAAGGGTCAGACCCCTGCCAATTTCAATTTGAGTTATTCAACTAGATCTACTTCTAAGCCAAAGTTTAGAGCTTTTTTAGCTTTTACTTGAACAAATTTACCGATTAAATTATCTTTTTCTACCTTCAATTTAATTGTCTGGTAATGTCTTGTTTTACCAAAATAAGAATCTTTTTTCTTTTCCAAAACTAAAGCATCAACTGTTTTTCCAACAAACTTTTTGTTAAATTTTAATCCGGAATCTTTAACAATTTCTGTTAATTCTTTTTCCCGTCTTTCTTTCTCTTCTGGAAAAACATCATCTTTTAGATGATATGCGGCAGTACCCGGGCGAGGGGAGTATTGGGCAATGTATGCCATAAAAAAGCCAATTTCTTTTACTAATTTTTTTGTGTTTTCAAAATGTTTTTTTGTCTCTCCGGGAAAACCAACAATAATATCTGTTGAGATTGCAAGTTCGCCTTCTAAGCCCTTTCGATATTTCTTAAAAGCCGACCGCAATTTTTTGATTAATTTTTTGTAATGGGCAACGGTATAGGGCCTGTTCATTCTTTTTAAAATTTCATCATCTCCAGACTGCACAGGCAAATTAATATAAGGAGTAACCTTTTTACATTTTGCCACTGTTTCAATT
>JAGHAC010000051.1 GCA_021161645.1 bacterium | reverse complement strand
CTCTTGATACTATCGGCTCGCTTGAAGAGTTAAAAGCATTTATCCGAAACAATTCTCAAAAAATTGCTTTCTTAATTAAATAAAATGAGTTCAAAAAAAGATCTTCAAGAAACATTAAATCTTGTTGAAGCAATAAGCGTAGTTACTGGCGCATATCAAGAAATCGCAAGAACTAAGATGAATCAGATAAGAACAATGGTGATAAAAAACAGGGAGTTTCTTGAGCGTTTATCAGTAGTACATTTTTCGGTGAAATCGGCTTATTTACACTCTCTTTCACCTAAAGAAAAAGAAAGAAAAAGAGCACACTCTTTTATCAAAAAAAACAACAAAGAGGTAGTAATATTTCTTTCTTCCAACCAACCTTTTTATGGCAAACTTATCCTAAACATCTATCTTAAAGCGCTAGATTATCTAAAATATCACAGAAATGCTGATTTTGTGGTAGTAGGACGACTAGGAAAGTTCTTAGTAGAATCTCACAGCACAAAAACAAGATTTGAATATTTTGAACTTTCTGATGATAACCTATATGATAAAGATAATCTTAGAAGAATTGTTGATTTTGTGAAACAATACAAAACCATCAGTGTTTTTTATGGAAAGTTTATCAATCCATTTGTACAAAAGCCGGCAATGCCGGATATTTCAGGCAATCTCATTATCTCTCAAGGGTCTCTTCTGGAAAGCTTGGCTTTGGGAGATGAAAAAGTCTTATTTGAGCCCTCGCCAGAAAAAGTATTATCCTTTTTTGAAGCAGAGATAGTTGCCTCGCTTTTTAATCAAATTGTTTGGGAACATCAGTTGGCAAAGTTTGCCTCTCGAATGATGGCAATGTATCAAGCAACTGAAAATGCCAAAGAAGAAAAAATAAAAATTTTACAAAAAATTAGATATCTTAGAAAACAAAGCCTTAACAAAAAACAAATTAATATTGTTTCTGGTTTCCGCATATGGTCTCAAAAAAGAAAAAAACAGGCAGAATAATAGGTATAAAAGAAGAAATTGTGCAGGTGGAATTTCTTTTTGGAGAATTGTTTCCAGGGGAGATTTTAATATTGGAAGAAAACCCTAGGGTAAAACTGGAGGTTTATAACTCCCCTACTCCCAATGTTTACAACTGTATTTTACTTACTAAAGAATATAGCCTTTATCGCGACCAAATAGTAATCCCCACAGGTAAATTTTTAGAAATAGGTGTGGGTTTTGCTTTGTTGGGCAGAGTAATAAATGTTTTTGGAGATCCTATTGATGGCTTGGAAAAACCAAAAGTATCTCAAAAACTTCCGATACATCAAAATTTATCTTACGAGGAAGTAAAAAGTTCCAATGAAATTATAGAAACCGGAATTAAGGCAATAGACTTTTTTACCCCTCTAACAAAAGGGGGGAAACTTGGCTTATTTGGAGGAGCGGGGGTGGGAAAAACCGTACTTTTAACAGAACTCATTCACAATGTTGCTTTTTTTCATAAAGGCATCTCTGTTTTTGCCGGTATTGGTGAAAGAATAAGAGAAGGGCATGAATTATATCAAACTCTTAAAGAAAACAAAGTGTTGCCTTCGGTAACAATGGTCTTCGGACAAATGAACGAAAGCGCTGCTATTAGATTTAAGGTGGGTTTTAGTGCAATTACTATTGCCGAATACTTTAGAGATGCATATCAACAAGATGTTCTTTTCTTTATTGATAACATTTATAGATTTGTGCAGGCAGGTAACGAATTATCAAACCTCCTATCTGTCATTCCTTCAGAAGACGGCTACCAGCCAACCTTAAATAGCGAAATTGCCTCCTTGGAAGAAAGAATTGTATCAAACATTAACGGAAGTATTACAAGTGTACAAGCAGTATATGTGCCTGCTGATGATATTACAGACACTGGAGTACAAGCTATCTTTTCTTATTTTGATTCTATGGCTATTCTTTCGCGAGATATATATCAAGAAGGAAGAAAACCTGCTATAGATCCGTTAGAATCAACCTCCTCTCTTCTAAATCCGGAAGTGGCAGGAGAAAGACATTTTCGCTTATTAATGGAAGCAAAAAAGATTCTGGAAAGATATCGCAACCTTAAAAAAATTGTCTCTGTTGTCGGAGAATCGGAACTTTCTCCCAATGATAGAATAATATACCAAAGAGCTCAAAAACTGCTCAATTTTATGACTCAAGATTTTTTTGTGGTTAGCGACCAAACCGGCAGACCGGGTAAATATGTAAAAAAAGAAAAAACTCTTGCCGGAGTTGAAGCAATCTTAAAAGGTAAACTTGATAATATTTCTCCCGAAATTCTACTTAATATCGGCGGTTTAGACGATATTAAATTATGAAAAAGAATTCTCTTTTAGAGGTTATTCTTCTCTGTTCTCCTACAATGAAAAAGGAGGGGTTTGAAGGAAGAGCTGTTTCTGTTTCCTCACAAAATCAGCTTGGTGATTTTGATATTCTTCCCCAACATACCAATTTCATCACCCTTATTTACAATTATCTTACAATTGTTACTCCTAAAAAAGAAATAATAAAATATAACTTCAAAAGAGGCATTTTGAGGGTGCGTAAAAACAAAGTGGAGATATTTTTAGGGTTGTAGATTGGTTTTCGATTTTTCAATCTGAAGGGTTCCTTCCTGTAGAGACTTATGAGGAATAACAATTCCTTCAAGAGCGGGTTTTCCGCTTTTTAAATTTCCTAAAATCTTTTTTACTTCTCCGTTTTCTGGATTTAGATCAAGAACTTTCTTAAACACCTCTATCGCCTTTTCCTTTTGGTTTTTTGCATCGTAAACCAGCCCGAGCATATAAAGAGCATTAGAATAGTCGGGCTTCAAGTTTACGGCTTGCTCAAAGTTTTCTTTTGCTTTATCATATTGCTTGATTCGCCAATAAAGCATTCCTGTTTGAAACAATACGCCTGCGTCTTTTGGGGCATATTTTTTCGTTTCTTCCAGCTTGTTAAGCGCTTCCTCAGTATTTCCCTGCTGATCATAAACAACCGCCATTAAATAATAAGCAGGAGCATAGTTTCTTTTGAGGCCAATCGCTTTATTGAGTTGAACAAGAGCAAGCTTCAGCGCTTCTTTTTGAGAATCCTTTTTGTTTTGACGGACGAAATCTTGGGCAATAAGAATATAAGTTCTTGCCATTTCACTGTAGGCAAAGGGAGAAGCAGGCTCGAGATCTATTGCTTTTCTATACGAAGCAAGCGCCAACTCCCCTGCCCCGGGAATACCTATAAGGTTTCTATAAAAATATCCTCGAGCGTTCCAATTTGCCGGGTTGAAGTAATTTAGTTTAAGCGCCTTCTCAAAAGCTCCTGTGCCTCCTTGGATTAAATCATTAACTAAAGAGGTTTTTTCTTGTTGAGAAATATTTTTGTCTTGGGATACTTTATTTGCCCGCAAAAGATAAACTTGGGCAAGAGACCTCCAATACAAGTCATTGTTTGGATTAAGCCGAGTGGCTTTACGATAGTATTCAATAGAATCTTTTGGCAGACGGCTGTTTGCTCCTTTTAGATAATTTACCTCCGCTAGACAGTTCTTTGCCTCTACAAAAAGGCAAATTACAACAAGAGCAAGAATAACAACACATAAAGTTACTCCTATCCCTTGACTCAAAGAAGAACGAAATGAAAAAGTTTTGGTCTTTGTTCTGTCAAACACCAAGAAAACGCCAAGAAGTGTCCAAAACACAGCCCAGAGAAAAAAGTTATAAGAATAAAAGAATGTTCCAATTATTAAAACAATGAGTGCGCCAGCAACCCCTACAACAATTCTTAACTCTTCTTTCTGAAGATAATTTCTAATTACCTTTATAGCTCTCCAAATAACAACAAAATAGAAAAGCAAAAGGGTGATGCCGCCGATAACCCCTTTGGTAATTAGCCAATCAAAAAAGGTCGAATCACCGGATAAAAACCGGGTATTCCAGAAAATTGTTTGATTAATAACCGGGGAGTGATATTTGTTGTAGCCGTAAACAAAATTGCCTGGACCAACGCCAAAAACAATATTTTTTGTACTTTCATTATACACCCCCCTCAAAACATCTGTTTCTGTGCCAAAACCTGGAGAGACTTCATTAGGAATACTGGGAAGAAATGTCAGCTTTGGGGCAAAGAAAAAGAAAAAGACCGAAATAATCAAAAGAAGAGATAAGATAATTGTCCAGACAATCTCTTTTTTTGTAAAAAGACTTCTGGTTGCAAATATTGATAAGATAACAGAGAAAACAAAAAGTTCTATCCAAGCCAGTTTAAAATCGTAAAGAATAAGAGCGAAAAGAAAAATCAAAGAAGCGATACCCAAAAAAACTTTATTTCTTTTTGTCTTCTCGGAAAAAAGTAGAGCTAAAGAAAGAGGCAAAAAAATAGCAGAAACCAATCCTCCTAAGCTTACTCTTCCCAATAAGTTAAAAGATGATAGTTTTGTAGAAGAAACCGGCAGAATAAAAACATTAAATATCTGTAAAATTCCAACTAAAACAGCAAAAGCCACAGAAAATACAAATACCTTTAGAACTTTTGAAATATCCTCTTTTTTAAAGATTTGAGAGATCAAAAAGGTGCTTAAAATCAAAACAAAAAAACTTAAAAAATTGTCCGTGGAGTTGAATACCAAGCCTAAAAATGAAGAGGCTTTGTAAAAAGATAAGCTGGAACTAATCAGAAAAACTACCAAAAGCCCGCAGGAAGCAAAGAATATTGGATTAAACTTTATTTTAATCTCTTTTTTTAAAATACCCCTTGCTAACCAGAACAAAAAAGCAAGAAGGGTAAAGAAAAGAAATGCTTCTCTTTTGGGAAAATCTAAAATATTTTGAAAAGATGTGCAAAAAACAAGAGGTAAAAAAATTATATTGATTGTCAAAAGCAATTTTTCAGGAGCACAGAAGAAAAGATTCTTAATTTTTTTGCTCATATTTTGAATTATTTATATTTAATAGTAACTAGTTATTATATACTATAACAGACGAGCCGTTTGTCAAATTGTTTTCTTTTTGAGTCCTTTTTGAGAAGTAAGGTAAATATTTTCCACTATTCCAAGAGCGATATACATAAAAAGCAGAGAGCTCCCCCCATAACTTACAAAATACAATGGTAGTCCAATGACTGGCAGAAAACCCAGATTCGTACCAATGTTAACAAAAAACTGAGCGATGAGAAGTATGGCTATTCCTGAACAAAAAAGGCGAGCAAAATTATCTTGGGCAAGAAAACTTATCTTAATAATTCTTAAAATAAGATAAAAATATGTTGCCAACAACAAAAAGATTGCAAAAAAACCGAACTCTTCAGCAATGGCAGAGAAAACAAAATCTGTCTGAGGTTCTGGTAAAAAACCATACTGAGTTTGAGTACCCTTTTTAAATCCCTGCCCAAACCAGCCCCCATTACCTATGGCAATTTTTGCTTGTCTTTGATTCCAGCCAATCTCCAAAGGTTTGTAATCTGGTCTTAAAAGTGAAATTATTCGCCCTTTTTGATAATCTTTCAAAAGATTATTCCAGGCAAAAACCAGAAGAATTATTCCAATCAAAATTAAAACCAAGAAATGGCGCATTTTTATCCCTGAAACAAAAAGCATTCCTATCCAGAGAGCAACAACAATTAAAACCGATCCCAAATCCGGCTGTTTGTAGATAAGGATTGCGGGTATTGCAACATAAATGCCGGATAAGATTATATGTCTAATTTTGTATAATTCCTTGTGCCGCAAAGAAAAAAATTTAGCAAGAACAATCACTAGTATTATTTTTACCAACTCTGTAGGGCTAAAAGACGTTATCCCCAAATGATACCAAGCCCTTGTGCCTCTTATTTCCCTGCCAAAAATAAAAAGGCCGGAGAGCAAAACTAAGCCCAAAAAATATAAGAACAATACAAAAAAAGAGTTGGTTTTAAAAAGCCGATAATCAAATTTAGCAAAAAGAAAAAGAAAGGTGATCCCTAAAAGAAAAAAAATAAGCTGTTTGTAAAAATTTAAAAAACTTTCTTGAGAGGAACTGTATATCGACAAAAGACCTAAAAATGTTAAAAAAACGGACGAGATAATAATTCCCCAATCAAGGTGTTTAAAGAAATAAATTATTCTATTTTGGAGCATAATTATAAACTCACTTTTAGTCCTCTCTTTGTGTTTTTGAAAACACCTATTGACTTAACACAAAACCAAGAAACTGTATCAAGCGGGCATTCTGGGTCACCCGGAGAATAAATAGTTGTCTGATAGTTTGCTCCGTTTGGCAGAGTAAAAGAGCTTGGAGGAGGAAGTTCGTCAGGATAGCTATAAAATTTACGATCATAAAGGGTTTTTTCTATTCCCGAATCTGCTGCAGATAAAGCAATTACCGACTCCCCTATATGGGCAATTGACTGAAGCTGTAAAAAAATAACAGTACTTATTCCAAAAACAACTGCTAAAAGTAAAGATAAAATAATAAGGGAGAAAAATAATGCTGAGCCTTTTTGTTTGTTTTTTTTCATATATTTCGACATATTGACATTTCGATATTGTGAGATTTCGATATTAATAGGTATCAGGATTGCGCTGTGAAATGCTTGTTTGAAGATTAATCTTTCCTGATCCGGTTCTAGTTTGTGCCTCAACAACTATCTTCACCAAAGGCTGAAGATAATCGCCAGACGTATCTCCACTAAGCTCAAAATTTAACTTGGAAACCTTAATATTTGGAGAGGTTAAATCAGTAATCATATCTCCATTATCAAATTTAATCTGCTGATTAACAGAGTCCCAAAAAAATTCCTGACATTTGTGATCTTGTAAAACATTAATAAATTTAATTCCCGCGCCTCCCCTGGTAATCTGATAATTGGTATTTGGCAGAAGAATGCAAGTACCATCTCTATCTTTTTCTGCCATCCTAAGATTTCTTCCCATTAACTCTATAGCATAATTTGTCTGGGCAACGACTTTTTTAAGCTCTAAAGCTGTTTTTTGAGCTCTGACAGAATAGACAAAAATTCCTGTCACAGAAGTAATAAAAATGCTAAAAACGCCTGCAACAACCAATAATTCTGCTAAGGTAAATCCTTTTTTATACTTCATAGCCAGTTATAAATTTTTTCTATTGTCTCAAATTCATAATTCTTTGATCCCTCTTGCCATTTAACTTTTACTCTAATCATTTTTGAATCTGGCCCATCGGAACTTATCCAAATTTCTCTTCGAAATTTGGTAGTTTCGCCGTTAGAATAATTATATGTGCCGTTGGCGTCAATCTTAAGATAGCGAGAAGCACAACTTAAAATGTTGGGGTCAACTTCATTAAAAAGCATATTCCAATCTATCTCATAACAGCCGTCTGTCTCAAATCCCTCACTCCAAAGATTAGAAGAATCATAACCTAAATGTTTTTCCAAAAAGTTAGTATCCCTGATATTTTTTATCATTTCTACGCCTTCTTGTGCCAGATAAGCAGCCGTAAGATGATTTGATGCGTGTTTAATAAACTGAGTAGACTGTTGAATAACTCCGTATGCTCCAAGTATTCCAATAGTAAAGACAAAAATTGCTATCATTAATTCTGCCAAGGTAAATCCTTTCTCTTGGTGTTTTTTATTGCTCATAAACTAATCCTGATTTGTCAAAATAAATTTTTCTGGAAAATGACGGCTGGTTCTCAAACACTAAATCTACATAAACGCGCGGAGACGAGATTTCCGTTGCAGCAGTATAAAAGAAAACTTTGGGCGAGGGCGGCTCAAATGTAATGTTTAAAATATTCGCACTCGCGCTAATAATTTTCACTCCTTTCTCTAAGGACACTTCCTCTATTAGCTCTGGGTGGCTGTTACAAAGATTGCCTGAGAGATCAAGTATATGATTACCGTTACAATCAGCAAAAATCCTAAAGATATAGGGATTGCTTAAAGAAAAATTAATGCCATATCCTCCGGAAGGCACTATCCCATAAATTTCTCTGGTAGAGATAGCCATTTCTTTTGTGTTTTCTACCCTTGCAATAACAAGGTTAGACGATCTCTCAAGAGCTACTCCTCCCTGTCCCTTGCTCTGATATGCCCAAAAAGAAAAAGCCAACAAAATGGTAATGATTGCTGTAGAAATAAGAAGTTCTGCTAAGGTAAAGCCCTTATTTTTGTTTAAGAAAAGAGGTTGAAATACCATAAAATTATCTCATTGCCCCACAAAAGAGAAACTAAAAATCCAATAATAAGTATGGGCCCAAAAGGTATTTCGCTTTTGAGGGTCTTTTTTTGAACAGCAATTAACCCTATTGATATTATAGCACCTATTAAGTAACTTAAAAACAAATTTACTAAGGATAATTTCCATCCCAAAACAAAACCAAGCAAAGCTCCCAGTTTTACATCACCAAAACCTATCCATTTTCCTTTTGAGATTAGATATTGAAAAAGAAAAAAAGAACTAAAGAGTAAAGCTCCTAAAATTTTACTTATTAAAAGCTCCCGAAATATCAAAACATTAAAAAGAACAGATATTAATATCCCTAAAAAAAGAACTTTATCGGGAACAAAATAATATTTTAAATCAAAAACAAAAATAACAATTAAAACAGCGGAAAGAAGAAAATAATAGCAAAGTATCTGCCAAAAACCTGCAAAAAAAATATCTGAGGGTAAGAAATTATTTGGGAAGACTAAGGGCAAAATAAAAATTAAGGCAGTAAAAAGTTCAACTAAGGGATATTGCCAAGAAATCGATTTCTGACAATAACGACATTTTCCTCTTAAAAGAATAAAACTTAAAAGGGGCAAGAGATCAAACCAGTTTAAAATATGACCGCAATGAGGACATTTTGATCGGTCAAAGACAATTTTCTTGTTATTTTTAATTCTATATATAACACTATTTAAAAAGGAACCAACCAAAAGCCCAAAAATAAAAATAAGAAGAATTAAAAACAATTTTGTCATCATCTTTTATTTTAGAAGCAAAATTGTCGTTTTTCAATTTTAAAAGACAAGCCCGAGCCTTGAAGCTCGGGCTTGGCGGTGGATTGTTTCTTTATCTTATGGCCCCCCTACACAGAGAGAGTTCGCATTAACACACATATTACTATCTGTCTTTTCAAAATTTCCTTTACTGTCTAAACAATAAAAATAATTTACACCCGGCAAATCTACGCTAAGACAATAATTCTCTTTCTCAGAATAACAAATAATACTTCCCTTCATTTTATCTTCAATATCTTTTTTGATGTCGACAAGCCTCGAATCAATTGGACTAAGCGTCCCCCCCGCACAAATATTTTCATACCCGGAATCTTCTTGATAATAAATATCCTCTGCCACCTTTCTAAATTCTGAGATATCAGAAGCAATTCTAGAAAGCTGTCCTTTTGTTTGCGCATTCTTCACGCTTAAAACTACCGCTGCCAAAAGCATGATTCCCAAAGTAATAACTAAAAGAAGCTCTATTAAAGTAAAAGCATTTCTTATATTCTTCATTTGAAATTCGATAATTTACCTACTTGCAAGCTATATTTGTACTTGAGCAGGTACCGGCAGTTACCTGACCGGCAAATCCTGTAGCATCTACACAAAATGCCTTACTTGTATCAGAAGCTAAGGTTGCTTCTACACAATAGTCGTTGTCGCCTGCATAACAGGTTGCTGAAGATCCATTGGTAGTAATATCATTATCGATTGTAGTCAACTGGTTGCCGTAGGTACTATGCCCTGTATTCAATGAGCCCGAAGAACAAAGCGCCGAATAAGAGCTATCATCTGTATAAATCATCGCCGCTATAGCTCTTGTCTGCTCTACTGCTGAAATTACCCGAGTATCTTTTGCCTTCTGAGGGGCTTGTCTTAACGAAACTAAAACAATTGCCGCTAAAATGCCAATTATGGCAATAACTACCAATAATTCAATCAGAGTAAAACCTTTTGATTTCATAATTGATTTTATAAATTAATTGTCGATTTTCGACCTTTGAATACTTTATCTTATATTATTGTAGCTTAAATAACTTAATTATGTCAAAGAATCAACGCACTATATGGTTAAATTCCCAATTGTATTATAAATAGGAATAAATACAGAAAGCATTAAAATCACCACCAGCCCACCAGCAAAAAGCAAAAGAATTGGCTCGATAAGGCGCGTCAAAGAAGATACAGTTCTGTCTATTTCTCCCTGATAAAAATCTGCTACCTTTACTAGAGCTTCATCTAACCTTCCAGTTTTTTCTCCTACCTTTACCAATTGAACCACCATATTAGGAATGCTCCGAGGATATCTTTCAAAAACACTGCTTATACTTTCTCCCTTCCTTACTGCTTCTTTTGCATCAAAAATAATATCTTCATATTTTTTATTTCCAATAACACCACCGGCGATCTCCAGCGCCTGAGTAATAGGCAATCCCGCCTTAATTAAGCTGGCAAGATTTTCAGTCAGCCGGCTTAGGTATATTTTTTTTATTAACTTGCCAAAGACAGGCATCCTCAAAAGGATTTTTGCCAAAACTTCTTTTCCTTCTTTTGTTTTGAAATAATACACCAAAATGCCCGCACTTGATAAAAGCAGTGTTAAAATTAACCACCACCATTTTCTTAAAAAAGACGCCACTGAAATAACTACTCTGGTGAACCAGGGAAGCTCCACGTTAAGAGACTGCAGACTTTCTAAAAAAGTTGGGAAAATAAAAAATATCATTAAAAGAACAATACAAAGAAGCAAAAACATTATAAAAACAGGATAAGTTAAAGAACTTTTAATTTTCCCTATAAGGGCGTATTCGCTTTCCAAATGTTCCGCCAGATAAGTTAAACTTTCGGAAAGTTTTCCCGATGCTTCACCTGATTTTACCATATTTACAAAAAGAGTTGAGAAAACTCTGGGAAATTTAGCAAGTGCCTCAGAAAAATAAGTGCCTCCTTCTACATCCTCTGCCACATCTAAAATTATTCTTCGAAATTTATCGTTATCCGCCTGAAGGGCAACAGCCCTTAAAGACTCTACCAAACTTACCCCTGATTTTAACATTAAAGAAAGCTGTCTTGTAAATAGCACTATCTCTTTCTTCTTAATGCCTCTAAAAATACTAATTTCTCTTGCATAAAACGGCTTTTGCGATTCTTCTTCTAAATATGTCACATAAAGCCCTTTTTCTTGCAACAAAGCCACTGCCCTATTTTTTGAAGGCGCTTCAATAATACCAATCTGGACCAAACCATCTTTTGTTCTTGCCTGATATTTAAGCTTCATATACTTTTAAAAATATTTTTTTAATAACTCTCTAAGTTCTCTTGGGTTTATAGAAAAGTTATACGCGTCTTCCGGAGTAATCTTCTTCTCTTTTATCAATACAGCCAGCGACTGATTTAAAGTCATCATTCCTTCCTCTGCTGAAGTTGAAATTACCAAAGGAATTTCGTGAATTTTGTTCTCTCTAATTAAATTGGATATTGCCGGAGTATTAAAAAGAATTTCGCAGGCAGGAATTAACCCTTCGCCTATTCTAGGAAGCAATCTTTGAGATATTATTGCCAATAAGGCAGATGAAAGCTGAGCTCTTACTTGTGCTTGTTGAACTCCTGTAAAACTATCAACAATTCTATGAATAGTCTGAGCGGCTGAGTTGGTATGAAGGGTTGCTAAAACTAAGTGTCCTGTTTCTGCCGCGGTCAAAGCAGTGGCAATTGTTTCTGGGTCCCTCATCTCCCCTACCATTATTACATCTGGATCTTCTCTGAAGGTAGCACGCAACGCCCGGGCAAAAGAAAGGGCATCTGTGTATACTTCTCGTTGATCTATAATAGAGAGATCGTCTTCAAAAACATATTCGATAGGATCTTCTATGGTTATAATATGTTCTGCCCGGGTATGATTTATCTCATCAATTAAGGAAGCAAGAGTAGTGGACTTACCATGACTCGCTGGTCCAGTTACTAGAACAAACCCTTGACGTGATTCTGCCAATTTGTGCAAAATTGGAGGAAGATTTAATTCATCTAATGTAGGAATTCTGGCAGGAATAAAACGCAACGCACATCCTATCATTCCCTGTTGAAAAAAAACATTCCCTCGAAATCTGCCAAGTTTTCCCAAAGAATAAGAGAAATCTATATCGAGTTCTTTTAATAATCTATCAAACTGACTTTTATCTATCATCTCTCGTACAATGTTTACCACATCTTCCGGGGAAAGAGTATTTTCTCCTTTTATAGAATGAAGCTTACCGTCTATTCTAAGAATAGGTCTTCTCCCGGGCGAGAGATGTAAATCTGAAGCATTATTTTTGATGGTAATTTCAAGCAGCTTCTCTAAGTAATTTCTGTAATTTTTCATATCAGATTTTTAATTTCCTCCACTACCTCGCTTGGAGTGAAATTAGACTTTATAAGATATTTCTCTGCTCCCAGTTTTAACCCTTTTTCTACCTCTTCTTTCTGCCCTAAATTGGAAAGGATAATTACTTTTATCTCCTTATTCTTTGCCTTGATTTCTTTTAATATTTCCCATCCGTCTTTATTTGGCAACACTATATCAAGTAAAACTAAATCTGGTTTTTCTTTTTCAACAAGCTCCAAAGCTCTATCGCCATTATCAGCAACATCAACCTTAAAGTTTTCCTCTCTTAATTTAGTGGTATAAATGTCTATTAGAAAAGGGTCGTCTTCCACTAATAATATTTTTTTCATATTTGTTCCTCAGTTACCCTAATAACTTCTTCAATTGTTGTTAATCCTTTTAGAGCTTTAATTATTCCATCTTGGCGCATTGTAATCATTCCCTGTTTTTTTACCTCTTTTTGAATTTTTTCCTCTGTAGGTTGGGTTAAAATAATTTTTTCCAGTTGCTTTGTCATCTTCAGTACTTCGAAGATTCCTATCCTGCCCGAATAACCACTATGCCCACACTCTACACAGCCCTCCCCCTTCCATACCCAAAGATCCTTTGGAAGTTCTTTTCTTACAGCTGGAGGCATTTTTTTAATTTCGTCTAAAATTAGATCTAGCATTTTTCCTTGAGGTCTTATTCTCTTTTTGCAATGAGGACACACTCTTCTTACTAGCCGTTGAGCAATAGCAATATTAATAGTAGAAGGCAAAAGAAAAGGCTTCACTCCCAAATCAATCAATCTTGGAATTACCCCTATGGCATTATTGGTATGAAGAGTAGAAAGTACAATATGCCCGGTAAGAGCAGCATGGGTTGCCAGCTCTGCTGTTTCAGGATCCCTAATTTCTCCCACCATAATAATATCGGGGTCCTGTCTTAGAATGTGTCTTAAGCCGTTGGCAAAGTTATATCCAATCTCAGGCTTTATTTGTGATTGACTCACTCCCTCGATATAAAATTCGATAGGGTCTTCAAGAGTAACAATATTGACGCCTTCTTTATTAAGAAACTCTATCGTTACATATAAGGTAGTAGTTTTACCGCAACCTGTAGGACCAGTTGCCAAAATTATTCCGTAGGGTTTTTTGAGAGCTTTTTTGACTAGAGCCAAAGAATAACTCGCCATCCCCAATTCCTCTAGCGTCTTTATCCTTTCTGCCGGATTTAATACCCTCATTACCACTTTTTCACCATGCATTGTAGGAAAAGTAGAGACTCTAAAATCTATATTCTGACCGTCTATAATCACAGAAAATCTACCATCTTGGGGAATTCTCGTTTCGTCTATCTTAAGCCCGGAAATGACTTTTATTCTAACAACAAGTGAGGAATGAACCTTTTTAGGAAGCAATAAACTAGAATGAAGAACACCGTCTACTCGGAATCTTACTCGCGTTTTAGTTTTAAGAGGCTCTATATGAACATCCGACGCTTTCCCTTCTACAGCATGTCTTAAAATAACTGCCACCATCTTAATAACAGGAGCATCTACCATTCTTTTTCTTATCTCTTCGTAACCCTTGGGCAACTCTTCTATAGATCTTCTGGTTTTAATTGGCTGAAGCTCATTTTCCAGCTCCTGTAGGGCATCCTTGATCTCACCCTTAAAAGTGCTATATTGCCTTAATACATTTTTAAAGTCGGACAAAGTTATTAGATAGATCTTTGTCTTAAAATTTTGCTGTCTTGCTAAAAATTTTAAGGCCTCTTGAGCTTTTATATCTTCTGGATAAACCATTCCGACCTCTACCACATTATCTTCTCTTCTTATAGGAACCATTTTATAATAATTTGCTGAGTCTTTCGGAATAAGCCCCAAGACATCGGAAGAGATCTGCTGAGATTCAATTTTCTTAATGGGAACATTAAAAACCTCGCTTTTAATAGTAAAAAGTGTCTCCTCCGGAACTAAATTTTTCTCCACTATTATCTTTTCAGGCTTTTTTCCATAAAGTTCAACCTCTTCTTGAAGAGAGGTTGCTTGTTCTTGAGAGATAAGATTTCTCTTTAAAAGCTCGTTTATAAGTTTCATTGAAACCTAAAGTTAAAAAATATTTTTCTTATTTAAAAACTACTCTGCGCCGGAAACGCCCAGCATCTCAAAAGGATTATCTCTAAATAATTTTTCTTTGTTCTCTATCTTTTCTTCGTTCTCGGATGTTCCTAACGTTTCAGGTATTTCGGGCGGTAATTTTAATTGTCGAACAACAGGGTGATTAAGCACACCCCAATCAATAATAATTCTCTTTGGCGTAATCGGTGATAGGAGCGGTTTTGTTTTTTGAGCATTAAAATAAACAACAAGCGCCAAAAAAATAACAATCAGTCCCCCAACAAATAAATATAGATGTTTCTTCCTGTTTTTCTCCTCTAAAAATATTATAGCCATAACAATTTTTTTATTTTTTATATAAAAAGATCCTACCTTTTAGATTAATAGAAAGAATATGCTCTGTGCTGGATGTGTTTATTTGAATACTTTGAGGAACTATAAAAATAGCGCTTTTTTCGACTTGTTTTAAGAAATTAACAAAGGATTTATATGACGCCATCATTTCTATAGAGAGATCTCGCTGATAGATAGGTATTTGATTGGATGGCTCAAGAACATTTTGTTTAAAGGGCTTGGGTGCTTCCACCGATAATTTTGAGATAAGGCATCCGTTATCTTTTGCCGTCTTCTCTAAAAAATAAACTATCTGTGCCTGATTGGAATGGTGAGAATCTGGTAGAATTGTATCTATTTTTGCAACCTCTTCTTTTTTCTCTGTAAGCTTTTGTTTTATTTCTTGTAAATATTGAAAATTATTTTGAAAATTTTCCACTTCGGCCTTCTTAACTTTAAAATTCCAAAAAGCTTGACTAAACCCCCGATATTGGGGAATTCCAAAAACGAAGATAATAATTATATCCGCAATAAAAAGTAAAAAAATAATTGTTGGTGAATATTTCATTATTATTGAGAAGTTAAATATTTAGGGAGTACTTTAAAAGACAGAGCAAATTTTATGTAGCCTTCTTTTTCAACCTGAATATTTTTAAGGTATATTTCTTCTACAGTTGGAAGATTTTCGTATAGTTTAATTTGTTGGGCAAGCATCTCTTCGTTAATCGCAAACCCAACGATTTCCACCTCATTCTTTTCCTTATTAAATTGAAAAGACCTGAGAACAACTCCTGGATAAATGGCTTGCTCCAGAACATTGGTCAATAATTTAGATGGCTGAAAATAAAAAGCAAGTATTTTGGGAATATTGTAGAATTTCTCTTGATAAATAATAGCTTCTTTTTGGAGTTGCTCAAACTCTTGACTTTCTTTGAGAGAATAAAGATCAATGGATAATTTTTCTGTTCTATTATCGTAGCTTTTTTTCTGAAAATTAAAGAATAGGGTTATAAGCGCTCCCAAGATAAAAATTACTAAAAAGAGTAAAAACAATACCTTGTTAAGACAAGACTCTTCCTTTTTCTTTTTTTTGGGAATAACTTCTACCATAAATAAGATTATTCCGTGCCCCGTAAAGCGACCCCTATTGCTATTGTAAACTCTGGGCCTATCTTTTTCAATACTTTATTAAGTATTTGGGGAGAAGAAATCTTTGAAAAAGGCTTGGATATTTCTGTAGGTAAAGAGAAAATATCTGAAAAATAGGTTAACAAGCCCGGCATCAAAGCATTTCCACCCGACAAAATTATCTTTTTTATCTGTTCGTTCTCC
Source organism: bacterium (assembly GCA_021161645.1). Taxonomy (GTDB): domain Bacteria; phylum Patescibacteriota; class Minisyncoccia; order Minisyncoccales; family PEYH01; genus JAGHAC01. Next base: position 851 of record JAGHAC010000051.1, on the reverse strand, counting down.
TCTGCTGTATACTGACTAAAAATGTTTTGTATCTCTCTTGTAAGATCCTGGAGGGTGGGCATAATTATTTTCTTCACGCTTTCTTCTTTTTCTATGCCCATCATTCTTTTTATTACTTCGGCTTTTTCAGGAGGAATTTTTAATTCTTCTGCGAGGGCAGTATTCATTTTTTCTCCCCCAAAATCAACGCTAAAAGAAGCCTTAAGAATTTCTTTGGAAACAATATTAACGGTAGTGCTCCTCTGCCCTATATCAATAATACAGACCGTTAACTCTTTGTCCTGAGGGTGAGTTGCTGCTCGCGCTAAAGCAAAAACTTCTGCTTCTAGGGCTCGAATTTTTAGGTTTAAAGCTCTTGCTATTTCCTGATATTGGTCTATAACCCTATTTGGTACTGCTACAAGCATTACCTTCATCGTACGATTACCCTCCGGTTTTTTCGAGGCCTCTCTAATAATCTGCCAATCTAGAGTGACTTCTGAAATTGGCAAAGGAATATGTCTTGGAGCCTCATACTTAACTGCTTCCGACAATTCTTCTTTTTTCATCAAAGGAAGCTCCAGTGTGGTAAAAAAGGTAAAATAGTCGGGAACAGAAAAATAAATATCCTTGGCTTCCATTCTTGCCTCTTCTAAAATGGCTCCGATAGCGCTAGTAATATTGTTAAGATTTAATGCCGGACCTTCGGGCGCATGCCTTTTAAATTCTTCTCCAGTATAATATTTTGAAGAAACCTGTCCGTAATTTTCTAATTTTTTGGATTTCTTTTTAGAAAGTTCTACAGTTCGAATAGAAGAGGGAACCAAATCGATAAACAGCTCTTTTGGTGGCGGAAAGAGTGGGGAGACTAG
>JAGHAC010000038.1 GCA_021161645.1 bacterium | reverse complement strand
TGATGATGTCCCTGGTAGGGCGGCTGCTTATCAAGCAATATTGAAAGGAGAAAAGATTGAACCGCCAAGCATTCCGGCGTCATTTTCTCTTTTGATAAACGAACTGAAATCGCTTGGTATGAATGTTGAATTAAAGCTGAAGGAAGAGAAGAAAGGTAATTTTTAATTTTCAATTTTTACTTTTTATTCAAATGAGAAATAAAACTCAAAATTCAAAAGTTAAAACTCAAAACCACAACTCAAAACGTAAAACCGATTTAAGATATAGGTGTTATTGTTTTTCCATCAATATAATGAAGTTTTTAGAAAGACTTCCAAAAAGCAGAAACTGCTGTATTATTGGAGATCAGCTTTTAAGAGCAGCAACTTCAATCGGTGCAAATGTAACTGAAGCGAAATCAGCCAGTTCAAAAAGAGACTTTGTAAAATTTTATGAAATAGCATTAAAAAGCGCAAATGAAACAAAATACTGGCTCGGACTTTTACGAGATGGCGTAGAGATTGAGAGAGCAAAGATCAGCCCTCTTTTAAGAGAAGTACAAGAACTTTCTAGTATTATTGCTTCTAGTCTTTTGACAATGAAGGGAAAAAAATAGTTTTGACTTTTAGGTTGTGGTTTTGACTTTTGAGATTTGATCTTTGAATTAAAAGTTACAAATTAAAAATTAATTTTATGCGGGTAGAAGATATAAAAGCAATAAAAATCAAACTTGCCTCGCCCGAAGAAATTTTATCTTGGTCTCATGGCGAGGTAACAAAGCCGGAAACCATTAATTATAGAACTCAACGGGCAGAGAAAGATGGTCTTTTCTGTGAGAAAATTTTTGGACCTGAGAAAGATTACCAATGCTACTGTGGAAAATATAAAGGAATAAGATATAAAGGAATAGTTTGTGATCGTTGCGGCGTTGAAGTTACTCATTCTTCAGTAAGAAGAGAAAGAATGGGGCATATTAAACTCGCTACTCCTTGTTCTCATATCTGGTTTCTTAGAGGTGTGCCCTCAAGAATGGGCATGATTTTAAATATTTCCGCCCAAGCGCTTGAAAGAGTAGTATATTTTGCTGCCTATATTATTACCGAAGTAGATGAAGAAGCAAAAAAGCAAACCTTGCAGGAAATAGAAGAAGAATTTAAAGCAAAGGTGCAGGCGGCAAAAAAGGCAAAAAATCACAAAGAGATCAAGAAATTAAGAGATCTTAGAGAAAAAGCGCTCAAAGAGGTGGGAGAGATAAAACCTCTTAGGATTTTGTCTGAAATAGACTTTTTACACCTTTCTTTAAAATATGGTCATATTTTCGAGGCAGGTACAGGGGCAGAGTCGTTAAAGAAAATCTTTGAAAAGATTAATTTAGAAGAGAAAATTAAAGAGTTAGAGGATCTTAAGAAGAAAACCACCGGAACAGAATATCGTAAGATTTTAAGGCGTCTACAACTTTTCAAAAGAATGAAAAAGGCAGGAATAAAGCCCGAATGGATGTTTTTAGAAGTTCTGCCAGTTTTGCCTCCTGCTCTTCGTCCGATGGTCCAGTTGGACGGCGGAAGATATGCTTCTTCTGATCTTAATGATCTTTATCGAAGAGTGATAAACAGAAATAATCGTTTGAAATATCTCTTAGAAATTAATGCTCCCGAGGTAATTGTAAGAAACGAAAAAAGAATGCTTCAGGAGGCAGTTGACGCTCTTATTGATAATGGAATGAGAAGTGGTCATACAACCACTGCCTCAACCGGACAGAGAAGATTGCTAAAGTCTTTAGCAGATATGCTGAAAGGAAAACAGGGGAGATTTAGACAAAACCTTTTAGGGAAAAGAGTTGATTATTCTGGCAGGTCAGTAATTGTTGGGGATCCAACTTTAAAATTTAACCATTGCGGATTGCCTAAAAAGATGGCATTGGAGCTTTTCAAACCCTTTGTTATCGCTAAATTACTAAAAGAAGAAATTGCTTATAACATTAGGCAGGCATCAAGGTTAATAGAAGAGCAAACAGAAGATGTTTGGGCGGCGCTAGAGGAGGTTATTAAAGGAAAGTATGTGTTATTAAACCGAGCCCCAACACTTCATCGCTTAGGTATTCAGGCATTTGAGCCTCGTTTGGTGGAAGGAGAAGCAATTAGAATTCATCCTTTAGTTTGTGAAGCATATAATGCGGATTTCGACGGAGATCAGATGGCAGTATTTCTCCCTCTTTCTGAAGAAGCTCAAAAGGAGGCAAGAGAAATTATGCTTTCAGGACTGAACCTTTTGAAGCCTGCTACTGGTCTCTCCATTGTTTCTCCAAGACAAGATATGGTTTTGGGTTGTTATTGGCTTACCAAAATATTGCCCGGTAAAAAGGGAGAAGGCAAGGTGTTTTCTTCAGAAGATGAAGCAATATTGGCATACGACAATAAAGTTGTTGATCCTCAGGCAAAAGTTAAAGTTCTTATTAGAAAAAAGCTAATAGAAACTTCGGTTGGCAGGATAATTTTTAACAGAGCTTTACCAGAGGATTATCCGTTCCAAAACGAACTGATGAATTCAAAGAAAATTAGGCATTTAGTTTCGGACATTATTGAGAAATACGATAACAAAACTGCCTGCGAAGTTTTGGATAAAATTAAAGAAATGGGATTTGAGTATGCTACTCTTTCAGGTTTAAGTTGGGGAATGGACGATTTGGTCGTTCCTAAAGAAAAACCTCAACTTATTAAAGAGGCGGAAGAGGAGGTGAAGAAAATAGAGGAATATTATAAAAAGGGATTGCTTACTTATGAAGAACGAAGAAATCAGGTAATAGAGATCTGGCATCAGGTTAAGGAGAAAATTCAACAATTGGTACCGAAAGCTCTGCCGGAGAATGGAACTGTCTTTGCTATTGTTGACGCAGGAGCGAGAGGTAGCTGGTCTCAGCCGGTTCAGATGGCAGGTATGAAGGGACTGGTAATTAATCCGTCAGGACAGACGATGGAGTTGCCGGTAAAGGGTTCTTTTAAGGAAGGTTTTTCAGTATTGGAATATTTTATTTCCACCCATGGCGCCAGAAAAGGAACGGCAGATACAGCTCTAAGGACTTCCACGGCAGGATATCTTACTAGGAGATTAGTGGATGTTGCTCATGATGTCATTGTAATAGAAGAAGATTGTAAAGACAACGAAGGAATTATTATCACAAAAGAGAGAGCAGAGTTGTTGGGTCAGGATTTTGTCTTTAAAATTGTTGGCAGGGTATCGTTGGAAGACATAAAGATTGGAAATAAAGTTTTAGTTAAAGCAGGGGAGGTTATAGATTGGGACAAGGCAAGAGAGATTGCCTCTGCTAAAGAGATAAGAGAGGTAAGAGTAAGAACGCCTTTAAGTTGTAAATCTAAGAGGGGTGTATGCCAGAAGTGTTACGGCTGGGATCCGGGTAATAACAAATTAGTCAAATTAGGCACGGCCGTTGGTATTATTGCTGCGCAATCTATTGGCGAGCCGGGAACTCAGCTTACATTGAGAACCTTTCATACGGGAGGAGTGGCAAGCGCAGGTGACATAACTCAGGGTTTGCCAAGAGTAGAAGAAGTTTTTGAAGCAAGAGCGCCGAAAGGAGAAGCGATTTTTGCTGTATCAGATGGAGAGGTATTAGAGGTTGACGACAAGTCGGTAAAAATTAAATATATCAAAAAAGACAGCAAAGGAAAGAAGAAAGAAGAAAAAGTAGAATACAAAATACCTGACAAAAACATTTTATTAGTAAAGAAAGGAGAGAAAATAAAGAAAGGGCAGCAATTAATAGAAGGAAGCATTGATCCAAAGAAATTCTACAAGCTTATGGGAACAATTCCCACACAGATGTATTTACTTGATGAGGTACAAAAAATTTATGTTTCTCAGGGGGTGGCAATTCATGATAAACACATAGAGGTTATAATCAGACAGATGTTTTCAAGGGTAAGGGTAATTGATGAAGGAGACAGCGATTTTACTCCCGGCGAAGTAATAGAAAAGAGCGTTGCGCTTCAAACAAACGAAAAATTGAAAAAAGCTAACAAAAAACCCTTAAAATTTCGGGAGATAATTTTGGGCATTTCTAAAGTTGCTTTAACTACCTTTAGTTGGCTTTCAGCCGCTTCGTTTGAGGAGACTTCCAGAGTGCTAATAAAAGCATCGCTGGAAGGAAAAGAAGATTATCTAAGGGGGTTAAAAGAAAATGTTATCATTGGAAAGCTCATTCCTGCAGGAACAGGATTTCGAAAAGAGAACTAAATGTATTATAATAAAAGAGAAAGTAAGCGATGATAGATGGCAAAGAAGCGCGGAAGAAAAAAGAATAAAAATAATTTTAAAGTTAAAAAACGAAAGAAGCATTGGACTATTCCAGAGCCAATCAAAATTTACATTGTTGGCTCGCTAATTCTTTTTCTGGCAGTTTTTATAATTCTCTCTTACTTTAATTTTGCTGGGGTTGCAGGAAAATACTTTCTAAAGGGATTATTCTTTTTGATAGGGAAGGCTATTTATGTTCTTCCCTTTATATTTTTAGCGGCGGGGATAGAGTTTCTTCTTCCGCAAAAAGATCATAAATGGCTTTTGCTTTTAGCCATTCTTCTTTTGGTATTTTCTATTAGTGGCTCTTTTGCTCTTTTGGAGTATAACACTCACCCCGCGAGCAATTTTTACTTTTCTTCTCAGGGAGGAGTCTTTGGCTCGCTCTTTGCTTGGCCCATTTTGAAAATTTTTGGATCTTTAATTCCCTGGGTTTTGTTTTTTCTTCTGTCATTTTTAGGTATAGTTATCATTTGGTACAACTTGCCGATTTCAAAAATTCCCAAACTGAAATTTAAGCGAGAAGGTGAGACAAAAAAAGAAATTCTCAGAAAAGAGAAAAGAATTAACATTAAAAAAGTTTTTGCTCCAAAGGTTAAGATTAAAACCGTAGAAGAAAATGTTCCGATAAAATTATCTTCACAGACAGAAGAGAAGAAGGAGAAAAGATCGCCGCTCAAAATACCGGCAAGACGTCCCAAAAAAGAAGCTTTGCCTATTTCCAAAATAGAAAGAGATTATAAACTGCCGCCGCTAAATCTATTAGAGGGAGATAAAGGAGTGCCTTCAGCTGGTGATATAAGGGTAAATTCAGAAGTAATCAAGAAAACATTAGAAAATTTTGGGATTCCCGTAGAGATGTATGGAGCCAATGTAGGACCTACAGTTACTCAATATACATTAAAACCAGCAGAGGGTATTAAACTTTCAAGGATTACTGCTTTGAGCAATAATTTAGCCTTGGCTTTGGCAGCTCATCCAATAAGAATCGAGGCGCCTATCCCCGGAAAATCACTTATAGGAATTGAGGTGCCCAACAAAGCACGAACATTGGTGAGATTAAGAAATCTTCTCTCTGAGCCAGAGTTTTTAAATGCCTCCTCTTCATTAACTTTTGCTCTTGGAAGAGATGTAATGGGAGGGGCAATGTTTGCGGATCTTTCAAAAATGCCTCATCTTTTAATTGCTGGAGCGACCGGAACGGGTAAAACTATATGTTTAAACTCTATTGTTTTAAGCCTTTTATATAGAAACACTCCAGAAACTCTAAGGTTAATTCTTGTTGATCCAAAAAGGGTAGAATTTTCTCATTATAATACCTTGCCTCATGTTTTAGGTCCGGTGGTACATAATGCTAATAAAACTATTAAAACTCTTGCTTGGCTTATTGAGGAGATGGAAAGAAGATTTGATATTTTTGGTAAGGTTGGAGCAAGAAACATTGTAAGTTATAACGCCCGGGTGAGAAAAAACGGCAAGTTCAAAGAAGAAGGTCATAAAATTATGCCTTATATTGTATTGATTATCGACGAATTGGCAGATTTAATGGCGGCGAGGGGGAGAGATATAGAAATGGGGATAGTAAAACTTGCCCAGAAGGCGCGGGCTACAGGCATCCATCTGATTTTAGCTACCCAGAGACCTTCAGTAGAAGTAATTACCGGGCTTATTAAGGCAAATATAATAGCGAGAATAGCTTTTCAAGTTGCTTCACAGGTTGATTCAAGAACAATTCTAGATACTTCGGGAGCTGAGAAGCTTTTAGGAAACGGAGATATGCTTTTTATTTCTGCTACAATTACTAAACCAAAGAGAATCCAGGGGGCTTATGTTTCAGAAAAAGAGGTAGAAAGGGTAGCTAAATTTATCAAGGAAAATCAACCTCCTCTAGAAGAAGACGAATTACAAGAAAGTATTACAGAATTTTTAGAAGAGAGTGCTACAGGCGGAGAAACTTTTGGGGATTTGGGAGAAGAAGATCCTTTATATGAAGAGGCAAAAAGATTGGTGATCGAGACAAGAAAAGCATCTGCCTCATTTTTACAAAGAAAACTCAGGGTTGGTTACGCAAGAGCAGCAAGATTGTTAGATATGCTGGAAGAAAGGGGAATAGTAGGACCTGCCCAAGGAGCAAAACCAAGAGAAGTTTATGTTAAAGAAGAAAAAATAGATTATTCTTCTGATTTTCCCGCCGATTATAATGAGGATTTTGAAGAGTTAGAAGATGAAACAGAAGAGAAGTTAGCAGGCGGAAGCGAAGAAGAAAACGATGAACTTCAGAAAAAGGAAGAGGGGGAAGTAGAGGAAGATCAAGAAGGAGAAGAAAATAATAAGTCGAATTTAGAATTAGAAAAACCGACAAACGAAAACGAAAAAAAATAAAGAAAATTAAAATAAAATTTATGGTTAAACGAAAAAAAGAAAACAGAGAATTTAAAAATTTACAAGAGACAATAGAAGAGATAAAAAAGCAGTTTGGAGAAGGTGCTATTATGCGGCTTACAGAAGTAATAGAAAATCAGGTAGAATCTATCCCTACTGGTTCTATTTCTCTTGATCTAGCGTTGGGAGCAGGAGGTTTGCCCAGAGGCAGAATTATAGAGATTTTTGGACCTGAGTCATCCGGAAAAACAACTCTTGCTCTTCATTGTGCAGCAGAGGCACAAAAAAGAGGAGGGGTGGCAGCTTTTATTGACGCAGAGCATGCGCTAGATCCTTCCTATGCTAAGAGAATAGGGGTGAATATCAAAGATCTTTTGGTTTCTCAGCCAGATTCTGGCGAGCAAGCGCTTCAGATAGTAGAGAATTTGGTGCGATCAAAAGAAGTAGACATTATTATCATTGATTCAGTGGCTGCTCTTGCGCCTCGAGTAG
>JAGHAC010000006.1 GCA_021161645.1 bacterium | reverse complement strand
CTTGCCTGTCAAGCATTTAGCCTCCTATTTTACAAATTTTGTATATATAATAATAGTGTGCATATCTGCAAAGCACTGAAAATTCTAAGAATACATTCTACATTGGACAGGATGAAAGTCAATTTGAAAGTTGCAAATTTTAATTATGTGTATCTCACTTTTTTCATCTAAATCCCTTTTCTTTGTGAGGCAGAAGTTTTTTAAACGTTTCGGGGTCTTTCTTTTTTAAATTGTTTAGTTTCTTTTTGATCGTTTTAACAGTGGCTTTGTCCTTCTGCTCTATAATCATTAAGAACAAAAGCGACCTTGCCTGTTCTTCTAAACTCAAATCAGGAATCTTTGAAAGTGTTTCTAAAAAGTTATCAATTGTTTCTCGGAGTTCACGCGGAGTCAAAAATCCTTGAATAGCCCACAATATAGATAACATTTGGGGAAGACTGTTTTCATTCAATTGAACTGAAAGATTATTAAATAAAGATTTTGCCTCTTTATATAAAAATCCACTTCCAAACGCAAGCTTGGATAGGGTCATTACAAGGTAATCTGCAAATATTCTTGGGATTTTATCTTTGCTTTTCCCTGCAATCTTAAGGAATTTTTCTCTTATCACTGGCACAAAACTTAGAGCTTTTTCAATCCCATAATATTTCCTTGCAGTAGGTGAATTCCACCCTGCCTGTAGCAACCTTCCTGTTAAGAGTTTATCAATGCATGTGAATAGCCCGTTATCTTCAACTGCAAAAATTTTCTCTATAATTGCATCACTAATCTCTCTCATTAATCCTATATAGAAAAATGAAACCTCTCCCCAAGTATCATCAAAATAAGTTTGCACAACAAAATCATTCAGATCGTCAAACTCAGTTCGTTTATCAAAAATGTAACAAGCTATAGAATAATCCAAAAAAGAGCGATGTCTAAATATCACTGGATCTTTTATATTAAGTATTCCTGCCCGCTCTATCTCTCTTATAAAACCTTTCGAATTCTCTTTGTCCCAACCATATTTATCAAAGTAATTATTCAAAAACACTTCAAATTCTTTTTGCGAAATTTCTAGTTTCCCCTTTTCTAAAAATTCCTTGAAAGCAAGTTCAGCAAGAAATCTTCTCTTGATAAAGTACTCAAATAGCACTTTAATACCTTTATCTTTATCCCATCTTCCAAGCATCAAGTCAAAAAACCTGTCGTAAAGTTCAGTTACTGAAGCTGGGATCTCTTTATTGTCTTCGACTAACTCTATGAGCAACATTAAAGAGAGCGGAACCATTGGAATTTGAAATTTTATCTTTTCCAATCCATCCTTGAGAGAACTTAATATCTGATTACTACTAACCAATTTCTCGAAAAGTCTAAGAGCCTGTTCGTATTCAAAAGGCAAAAGTTCATATTTTTCAAATCCTGTTGGTGAGGTGTTGATAATGTCAATCTTGCGACTGGTAATGACAAGAGAACAAGCCAATTGTCGAGAAATTTCTTCTGCCTTTTTAATAACCTTCTTTCCTTGAGTCAACAGGACCTCATCCAACGCATCAATCATAAGCACTTGGACTTTGAAACGGTCTATTATGTCTGGGATTACAAGATATTTTTTTAAAAGTGCTTCGGAGTTATCAACCTCCAAAATTTCTTTGGCCGAGACTAAGATTGGTATTTCTATTTTTCTTTTTGACGCTCCTCGAAACATAAGAGCAGATGCTTCCTTTAACATATCAATTGAAAGTTTAGCTAGAGCACTTGACTTCCCCACCCCTGGGTCACCCACTAATATTATTTTTCTGGTAGGCGTGAGAATAGATTTCAACAGCGAAAAAGGCATCCTTCGTTTTTCGATAATCAACGCGAAGTTTTCCTCATTAAGTGTTACGGGAATATCAATAGTAGTAACCGGCGGTCCCACAAAATAGTCCGACAAATTTATTCCTCTTTTGGATAGCCAATGTTCCGTTTCCAATTGTTGTATTTTCTCTTGGAGGAAATCTATAACTCTCCCTTCAAAAAATACTTGAGGATAATACTTAGTAAATTTTTCAATAAGCCAATTTATATCCTTAATCTCTACATTTTCCGTCAACTCTTTGTCTAACCTTTTGCGAGCCTGCTTGCTTAGCTCACCTGCTAAAACGATGAAGACTTTAGAAATTGGCAACTTTTTAAAAATCATCTTCATTTCTGCGGGATGAGCAAATGCTTGCTGTACTTGGCTTTCTATGTTTTTGATTTTCTTCTCCTCGGCATAAGAAAATGCTTTTTCTGCTTGAGTTTTTAGTTCATCTACTTTGCCAAGAGTTTTTGCTCGAATATCTCCCGTTTTTACAACAACTCCGATTACATCTATGCCGATTTTGTCTTTCTTGACTATTACAATATCCTTCCCTAATTCTTCTGGCCCGTGAGTAATTTCAATTGTATAATCTGGCTCCATTGCCTTGAATAGTTCTTTTAGATGCTTATGTAGTTCTATTTCTTTAAGTGACATCAGAATTTTCTTTCTCTGTTCTTTGGAAAATGCTTTTGCTTGCTGAATTATCTCACTTTGCCCCACCACTAATCTACTCCTTTTTTATTTATTCTTTTACCCTCTACCATTTGGTCTTTTTACATGTCCATTTATCTTGTAAGAGTCGTAGCAATCAAAAACACATTTGCAG
>JAGHAC010000031.1 GCA_021161645.1 bacterium | reverse complement strand
ATTCAAATGACTTAAAAAGGAACCAACTTTCCAAATCTGCTAAACTTAGATTAAAATGGATAGATTTCTATCAAAAGACCAAGAATGCCTCTTTAACCTGCCGTCATTTTGGAATTTCCAGTGTACAAGATGAGTACATTTTTGACAGTTGACTCTTTCCACAAGCAAATTCAATGGGTGTTTTGTAACCTAAAGCTTCATGAGGTCTTTTGAAGTTAAATTCTTCTATCCATCTGCCTAATTTAGGATTGAAAACTTGAGAATCAGGATGGAAATTACCCAATTGTAAGAATTCTTCTTTTAAGGTTCGGTTAAATCTCTCATTAACAGAATTGTCCTTTGGAGTTTTAATTCTATTGAAGTAGTGCTCTAGATTCAATTCTTGGACAGCTTTTTCAAACATTCCTTGGAATTCAGAACCATTGTCTGTTTGAAGATTCTCAATCTTACCATCAAAGAGATAATACAATTTTTCAAGAAAATCTTTGGCATTTAGAGAACTTTTTGATTTGTACATATAAGCTAAAGCTATTTTGGAATAATAATCAATCGCAGTAAAGATATATCTTTTAAGACCCTGCCAATAGATTACTATCACATCTAAACAAACCAGAAAGCCAGTTTTAGGTTTCTTTTTTAGCTCTGTGATTCTTTTCTTTCTTAAAGCTTTCTTTCTCTTTCTGGCTATTTTAGCAGTTTTTTGAGGATGATAATAAAGCTTGTATTTCTCAATTACTTTCTGGACTTTCCAAGAAGAGATTTTTTCTTGATAGATTTGTTGATAGATCAAAGCTATTTTTTCTTTTCCATATCTAAGATATCTTTTTCTTAGATTAACTATTCTCATTTCCTGCTCTGGGGTAATTTCTCTCTTTCTTTTCCTTTTAGGGATTCTTTCTCTATCTTCTAAACTTTTGAGATTGGAAGGATCATATCTTTTAAGCCAATAATAGAATAATTGTCTGGAAATTCCAAAATGACGGCAGGTTAAAGAGGCATTCTTGGTCTTTTGATAGAAATCTATCCATTTAAGTCTCAATTTGGCCTGTTTGGAGAGTTGATTCCTCTTTAAATCATTAGCCATTTGGTAAAGAGGAACCAAATCCTCTACCAAATGGAAGCCAAAAGGAAGGATTCTTCTTCTTCCTTGATTATCTAAAAATACTCTTTTTACCATATTGATGAGATACATTTTGACTAATTTTTAATGATTTTTGACCTTTCTTTTCCCTAATTATACCAGTTTCTGGCATTTTAGGGGTGTCAAAAATGTATCTCATCTTTTGCATATTTTGTACTGGTTCATATGATATGATACACTCTAGAGTCTTGAAAATCTATGAAAGGAAGGTATTCTGGACGTCGTATGATAATATACGGCTCAATTCTGCCAGGAGCAGCATCTATTGCTCGTTCAGCGTTCCTGACAGACAAATTAACTGAACGAGCAAGGTATAAACTTAAAGTCTTGAATTGGTATAGAAACCATAATCATAATATGTCACTAACAGCTAGACATTTTGGTTTGGGAAGGATGACTGTATATAGATGGTTGAAAGCAATTAAACGTTATGGTCTTGTTGGTTTGAATGATAAATCAAGATGTCCTAAAAGAGGAAGGCAACCTAATACAGACTGGAATACTGTTGTCAGGATAGTTCAGTTGAGAAAGCAATATCCAGCTTGGTCAAAGTATAAAATTAAGGTTATTTTAGAACAGGAAGGTATTCAGATATCAGCTAGTACAATTGGACGGATATTGAAAAGAAGGAATCTAATTAATCGAAGAATATCTCAGAAAAAGAGGAAATCAGCTCTTCGTCCTAAGGCTAGATTTCCTAAGGGATTATCTATATCTGAACCAGGAGATATGATACAGATGGATACTAAATACATTACATTGCCAGGTGGGAGAAAGTTCTATCAATTCACAGCTATTGATGTCCTAAGTAAAAAGAGGGTTTTACAGATATATTCTTCTCAATCTTCTAGAAATGGAGCTAGGTTTCTTGAAGAATGTATTCAACAGTTCCCTTTTCCTATCAAAAGGATACAAACAGACAATGGAGCTCCTTTTCTAAAAGAATTTGACAGGTTATGTCAGAAAAAAGGTATTTCTCATTATTTCATTTATCCTCGTACTCCTAAACAGAATTCCTATGTAGAGATTTCTCATGAAGCTGATGAGAGAGAATTCTATCAACAAGGTAATGTTTATTCTATTCTTTCAGTGATGAGAAAGAAGATTAAAGAATGGGAAGATATCTGGAATAATGTTCGTCCTCACCAAGCTCTCAATTACCTAACTCCTTCTCAGTTTTGCTGTAAACTACAAACAAAAACAACAAAACTACCAACTAAAAACATTATCATCTTACAAACCTAGAGTGTATCATATGTATCTGAACCTGGACAGAAAAAGAGAACTCGTCGGGTGCATAGGGTACAATTAAAAGTTATCCATTGGCTAAATAAAGAGAGGGTGTTAAAGTTAAAGAAAAAGGTCGAAAAAGATATTTAACTTTAACTACACCCTCTCTATGACTAATATACCCTATTTTATGTTAATTAGAAATAGTAAAAACCCAGAATTAATTAGAGAAAAGATGGTTAAAAGATATTTTGAGGTTTTAAATTATTCTCAAGTAGCCAGAGAGTTTGATACCAAAAGGCAAAGGGTTAAATTCTGGGTTGAAAGGTACGAAAAAGAAGGAATTGAAGGCTTAAAAGATAAATCCCGAGCTCCTCATCGTATTCCTCATAAAACCCCAAAAGAAATTGAAGAGAAAATTAAAAAAATAGCTAAGGCTAAAAAATACTCAATTGGTCAAGATAGAATTCAATCAGAATTAAAAAGAGAAGGTATTAAGATATCTACCTCAACCATTAACCGGATAATGCATGAATTGGGCTTAATCAAGAAAAGATTAAAAAAATATCAGAGAAAAAGACAAGTGGCAGAATACAAAAAGAAACTAAAAGCCTTAAGGAATTGGCAGATAGATGTTAAAGATTTAAAGGATATTCCCAATATCTATGCTTTAGTTTTTGCAGGAATTATTCCTAGATATCAGTATTCAGCCAAAGATGTTGTCACTGGAACTACCTTCTTTTGTTATACCTGGGAACATACAGAAATTAACTCCATTAGATTTGTCCAAGCTATTTTTAAACATTTAGAAAGGTTTGGTATTCATTCTTCAGAAATAACTATTCAAACTGATAATGGACCTGAATTTATT
>JAGHAC010000025.1 GCA_021161645.1 bacterium | reverse complement strand
TTGCAACTAACTCTTTTTTATATAAATCTTTTTCGTTTTTGGTAATGATTAAAATATTATTTTTGATATCCTTTGCTAATACATAATAAGGTCCACCAGATAAGCCTATTCCCTTTCTTTGACCAATAGTATAGAAAAACAAACCTTTGTGTTCTCCTAACAATTTTCCTTCTTTATCAACAATTTCTCCGGGTTTGGGCTCTAAATGTCTTTTCAAGAATTTTTCAAGCGACTTTCCAACAAAACAGATTTCTTGAGATTCAGAAATTTCTGAAATAGGCAATTTAAATTTTTGGGCTAAATTTTTAACTTCTCTTTTTGTAAGATTGCCTAAAGGAAAGATAATATGCTGAAGTTGATCTTGATTTAACCGCCACAAAAAGTAAGACTGATCCTTTTCTTTATCTCTTGCCTTTAAAAGTTTATAAATTTTTAATTTTTCATTTTTAATTTTTAATTCGCGCTTGCGCGCATAGTGTCCTGTTGCCAAAAATTCTGCCTCAAACATTTTGGCTTTTTCCAAAAGAAGCCCAAATTTAATAATTCGATTGCACTCAACGCAAGGATTAGGAGTAATTCCTTTCTTAATTTCTTTTAAAAAATAATCAACAATTTTTCTTTTAAACTCTTTTCTTAAATCAAGAACATAAAAAGGGATGTTCAATTTTTTCGCTACCTCACTTGCTTTCATTTGCGCTTCTGGTGAACAACATTTGTTCCATCTTTGGTTTTGAAAACCTTCTTGCCAAAAAATCATAAAAACTCCTATAACATCGAAACCAGCCTTTTTAAGTAAAGCCGCCGCAACAGAAGAATCCACTCCGCCCGACATTGCAACAACTACTTTCGTCTTCTTTTTTCCAGCTTGCCCCGCATACACTGAGCGAAGCGAAGTGTTGTGCGGGGACATTGCAACAACTACTTTTTTGTTTCTCTTTTTCATTCCTTCTCTTTCAATTTTTCCTCTAATTTGGTCCATTTTTTATACCTTTTTTTAATCTCTTTTTTCTCTTTTTCGATTTGTTTGTGTCTTTCGTTCAGAAATTTGGGAATGGGCTTTTTGTGCTTGTTTAAGTAGTCATAAATTGCTTCAAGTAGGGCATCCGATGCTAAAACCGAGCAGTGCATCTTTATCGGAGGAAGTCCTCCTAATTTCTTGACAATTTGGCTTCTGTCAATTTTTATTGCCTCTTCTAAAGTTTTTCCTTTCACAAGTTCGGTTAAAATGCTAGATGATGCAATTGCTGCCAAACAACCATAAGTTTGAAATTTAATGTCTTTTATATATTCTTTTCCATTTCTCTTTTTACTAACCTTAATATAAAGATACATTACATCGCCGCACACAATATTACCTACTTTTCCTACACCGTTAGGTTTTTCCATTTTTCCATAATTTTTTGGATGCCGAAAATGCTCTAAAACTTTTTTTGAGTAAAGTGTAAATTGTCTTTTGTTCATTTTAGAATATTACTAAAAGAATGTCTCTCGCTCAGCCTCGGGTAGGCCTGCCTGCCGGCAGGCAGGCTGTGGGATCTACATCTGCTTAGCCGAGCAAGACCCAAATAGCACATCTTTTGCGTTAATTTGGGTCGAAGCGAGGCTTAGCAGAGTAGGCGTAGCTGAGCGAGAGACATTCTGATGAATGTTTTTTAAAAAGGAGAAATTTCTCTTAATCGTTTAACAACATTTGGTAAAACCTTTAAGAAATAATCCACTTCTTCTTCGGTAGTAAATCTTCCTAAAGTGATTCGCAAAGAACCGTGAGCTTCTTTTGGTGAAAGTCCAATTGCTAAAAGCACATGAGACGGTTTTAGCTCACGAGAGGAACAAGCAGAGCCAGTAGATACCGCAATTCCTTGTTGATCCAAGGCAATCATAAGCGATTCTCCCTCAACTCCAGATATGCTTATATTCACATTATTTGGCAGTCGCTTTTCTTTTAAGCCGTTCAATCTTGTGTTGGGAATTTTCAAAACTTTTTCAATAATTTTGTCACGTAATTTTTTTATTCTTTCAATATCATTTTTATATTTTTCTCCCAACTCAATTGCCTTACCTAGTCCAACAATTCCTGCAACATTTTCAGTGCCAGAGCGCAAACCAAACTCATGTCCTCCGCCATAAATGATCGGTTTTATAGGTGTTCCTTTCTTAATGAAAAGTGCCCCAACTCCTTTTGGTCCATAGATTTTGTGAGCAGATAGAGTTAAAAGATCTACGCCTAGCTCTTTTATATTACAATCTAAATAATTTATTGCCTGAACCGCATCGGTGTGGAAATAAATTCGCTGTTTTCTTTCTTTGTTTATTTTGGCAAGGAATTGTCCAATTTCTTCAATTGGCTGAATAGTGCCGATTTCGTTGTTAGCATACATTAACGAGACAAAAACCGTGTTTTCTTTTATGGCTTTCTTAACGCTTTCAAGCTTAATAATTCCTTCTTTGTTTGGGGCGATAAAACTTACCTCAATTCCTTGTTTTTCTGATTCTTCAAAGGGGTGTAGAACCGCATGGTGTTCGATTTTTGAAGTAATAATGTGAGGTTTTATACCTTTCTTTTTTAAAGCTTTCGTCACTCCAAAAATTGCTAAGTTATTCGCTTCTGTAGCAGAACCAGTAAACACAATTTCATCTTCTTGGCAATTTAAAAATTTGGCAACTTTTCTTCTTGCCTCATCAATTGCTACCAGAGCAATTTGTCCAAAACGATGTAAAGAAGAGGGATTTCCAAATTCCTTTTTGAAATAGGGCATCATTGTCTTTAAAACCTCTGGATCTGTTGGAGTTGTTGCTGCGTAATCTAAATAAATTTGTTTTGGCATAGCTCTTTGGGTGTTCCTCTCGAAATTGACGCAGTCAGTCGCCCCAGCGAGGCGACTGCTGCTCGGCGCTCGGCCTCTCTCTCTCGCTTCGCTCGAACCATGCCCGCTCGGCCTGCGCGACGCATTTCTCGAGGAACACCCTTCGAGAAAATAATTTTTAATTTAATAAGATTTTACTTAGTTATAAGATCAGCCAAAGTTATTTTGTTTAAGGTCTTATCAATTGATTTTTTAAGTGTTTGCCAGAAGTTCTTTGCAAGACATTTTTTTTCTTGGGGACAGACAAAGTTTCCTTTAGTTAAACATTTAACCGCTATCCAATTTCCTTCGAGCACCTCAATTACCTTTTTAATCTTTATTTTCTTAGGAGAGCAGGAAAGAAAGTAGCCGCCATTTTTACCTCGTCTTGCTTTCACAATGCCTTGTTTTTGAAGTTTTGAAAATATTTTCTCTAGATAATCAAAAGGAATATTTTCTTTTTTAGAAATTTCCTTAAGGGGACAAATTTTTTTGCCTGCCCGCGCCAGATAAATTAACGCTCTCAATCCATATTGAGTTTTTGTTGATATTTTCATTGATTGTAATTTTATTCACCGCTTGCTATTTACTAATTTATTTCCGATAAATTTAGTCGGTTTTTCAACTATAACAAATAATATTAAAAAATCAAGAAAAAAGCTGACAATTAGCCGCCTTTTTATTTTTATGTAGCGCTCTATTTTGCTCTTAAAACTCTCAAGATTAATCTTTGGCTGAACAGAATTCTTTCTGCCGTTTTAATGGTCTGGGTTACTTATCAGGTAATTGTTGCTATTCAGATTCTTATAAATAGGGTTATCAAAAAAAGAGTTGCTAAAGATGCTACCTCAGAAGCAATTTTGGGGCTGATGGGAAAAATT
>JAGHAC010000024.1 GCA_021161645.1 bacterium | reverse complement strand
TTTTTGTATTCTGCTATCTTTCGAGCCAATTTTTTTAAATCTTGTTTTGAATATTTAGAAGCAAACAAAGCTCCGGGCCCATGCATTCTTATATACACAAAATCAGCTGTAGTTGTTTCTGATTTAGGATAACGGGAGGAATCAGCTATTACCCAAGCTGCATTATATTTTTTTAATAAGTCAAAAACTTTTTTATCTATCCAAGTTTTATGACGGAATTCAAAAGCATATTTCAGTGGGTAGTGAGTAGTGAATAGTGGGTAGTGGGTAGTGAGTGGTGAGTGGTTGGCAAGAAGCTTTAAAAACTCTTTTAATCTCTGAATGTTTTCTCTGTCTGCCTTAAATGATGGAGGAAATTGGAATAAAATTGGTCCTAATTTTTCTTTTAAATTGAAGACGTTTTCAATAAACTGACTCCACGCCTCTTCAATATTTTTTAATCTTTTTATATGAGTGATAAATCGCGATGCTTTTACTGAAAAAACAAACCCTTTTGGGGTTTGTTGATGCCATTTTTGAAAGGTGGTAGGTTTTGGAAGATGATAGAAGGAGTAATTTATCTCGGTAGTGTTAAACTGACGAGAATAAAACTCCAGAAAATTTGAAGGAGATAACTCCCGAGGATAAAATGTCTTTTTCCAATGGATATAAGCCCATCCCGAAGTTCCTATATAAATTCTTTTCTTGTTTTTCCTAGCTGTCTGGACCATTTAATTTCAAAAGTCGATGTTGAAACTTTTTGTCTAGAGCGGCGATTACTTTTAAGAGAAGGGGATCGTCCAACATTTCTTTAAGATAAATCCACCAGGCAACAATAGGAAAACTTTTGTCTTTTAACCAATAATTTGTTGCCTGAAATAAGTTTTCTACCTTGTCTAAAAGATAAATAAATCTTCCCTCTTTGGTTAATCTTTCTTCAAATTCGATCCATAAATTCCTTATTTCTCTGGCAATCTTTGGTGGTAGAATCTCTGTGATTTTTTTGATACCCTGCCACTCTTTTTGTTTTTTCTTCATTAACCATTCGATTTTTTTATTTCTCGGCACACGAGGAGGTTTTTTAAATATTTCTTTTGTAATGCTTCCCGAAGAATCCTCTAAATAAGGAACTTTATCGCCAGCATAGACTTCACATAAATCGTGCACTAAAGCCAGGGATATTGTTTTAAAATCATTAAACCCTTTTTTATTTCCCAAAACCCAAGAAGATATCATAAAATGAAATGTATGTTGAGCAACCGTTTCTGCGTCTTTAATACCTCGCAAAACCCAACCTCTTCTTTCAAAGGTTTGTAAACGAGCTGTTCTGATTAAAAATTTCGCTATTTTTTCAAAATTATTTTTTGGAGATGCTTTTGAGTCTTTTAAAAGAAGTAAACCCTTCGCTACTCTCTTCAAATCATCTTCTTGAAGTTTTCTTAGGTTTTCTTTGTAATAATCTTCTGCTTGGGATTTTTTAAGAGAAATTATTTTTTCTATTAATATTATTTCTTTTGCTAGTTTACTGATTTTGGTTCTTTGCTCTAAAAATTGTTTTTTAAGAAGCGCAAACTCTTCTTTGTTTTCGGAAGGAAGACAAGATATTAGTTTTTTCCATTCCTTTTCTTCCGGAAAACTTTTATAAATTGTTGCTACCAAAACCATCTTTATCAATTTCTCCGGATCTATGCCTTTCTCTCTTGCCCACAAAAAAGAAAAAAGAGCCTCCTGAAAGGCGTGGTCTGCAAATCTTTTCAGTGTAACTTCAGAGTTTCTTACAATAACTTTTTCCTGCCTTTCTCTTACTTGACAAAGTTTGAGAAAAAAATCAACAAGTTTTATCATAACAATAAAGAGGGTTTTATCCCCCCTTTATTTTATGCTTTTATAGGTAATTTTTCTAATTTTATACTCCGCTCTAATTGATGACTGAACAACCACCCTTTCACCAATAGAGCGACCTAGAAGAGCCTTCCCTACCGGTGACTCATGACTGATCTTTCCTGCCATAGGATCAGCCTCAACCGGTGCTACTATAGTAAATTCATCTTTTTGTCCGTCTATTTCTACTTCTACTGTTGCCCCTAAGTGAACTATATGTCTCTTATGTTTTGGAGGAGGCTTTAATATCTCACAATTCTTAAGAATGGCTTCTATTTCCTCCAATCTGCGCTCTACAAAACCTAAATCCTCCTGAAAAGTAAGATATTCAGCATCCGGGCTATGTAAATCAGCCATGTCGGGAGCCTCTTCCTCCATTATAATTTTCTTCTGTTCCTTTAATTTCTCAAATTCCTGAGACAATTTCTCAAAACCCTCCTTTGTAAGATAATATTTTGTTTCTGCTGCCATAGATTTTTCTCAATATTTTATAATAACCACCCCTAAGACATTGTCAAGCAAAAATTTAAAGCAAGAGAACCTCTAACAAGTAAGGTGAAAAATTACCATTGCGCCGATTTTCTCTTCTTCTCAATAATTTCTCCAAATTTGATATTCCTTAATCCTTACTACCTAATTTAATGATTGTTATTTCTGGAAAAGAATTAAATCTTATAGGCAAAAAAGTTTCTCCAATACCCCTATTTACATACATAAAAAGCCTTTCTTTTACAAATAAACCCTTTTTGTATTGTTTATCATAAGCGAGAGGTAAAATAAATTTTGTTAAAGGAGGTATATCTATTTGGCCACCGTGTGTGTGCCCGCAAAGAACCAAAGCATTTTCGAGATCTAATTTTCTAAATATTTCCGGAGAGTGGGCAAGAATAATCTTGGGAGAATTTTGAGAGAGAGGTAATACTTTAGAAAAATCATCGTGGTGGGTATGAGGGTCATCAATTCCCACTAAAACAATATTGTTTTCTAATATTATTTTCTCATTTCTTAAAACTTTGATGCCGCTTTCTTTAATAATTTTTAAAAATTCCTTTGATTTTGGATTTTTGTACTCGTGATTTCCCAAAACCATTATGGGTAGATTTTTCGACCTATTTCTTAACTCTGAAACGAAAACCCGAAACTCTTCTAGATTATCTGTTTTTCCGTCAATAAGATCTCCTGTAATAAAAAGATAATCTGGATGAATTTCATCTAGGAGCTTAAGTAACTTTTCTGTTTTAAAAGAGTTTTTCTTAAAATGTATATCTGATACTTGAACAAAAGTTCTGTTTTTCAAGTCACGGGAAACATTCTCAAGAGGAATAGTAATTTCCTCTTTCTTGATTCTGTTTGGTTCAATTAAAAAGCAATAGACACTCAAGAAAAAAATCAAAAGAATTAATATTTCTTTTATTATCACTCTCTCTAAAAATGATTAATTATTTTTAGAACTGCGCCAAGAATTAAAAATAAAGACAATAGATAAAAAGCTTTTGACATTTTGCAAGAATGCTTTTCTTCCAATACTTTTTTGTATAAAGAAACATCTATGATGCCCTCTATCCCAATAGCAATCGCCCCGCTAAGCCCGATGATTTCTATAAAGTTCTTAAAGCCCACCAGATAAAAAAGCAAAGGAAGAACTACGGCAATTGCCCAAGAAATTCTATGTGGAAGTTTTAAATCATACCAAAGGGTTTTTTTAAGAGTCAGTCCCAGAGTAAGAAAAGAAGTAAAACAAGTAATCACTCCAAAAAGATAACCTAATTTCAGAATGTTTTTCCCTAAATAATTATCGAGCCCCAAAAATGCTTCTCTGGAAGTGTTTTCCCCCATTACTCCTACAATAACAAAAGAAAAAAGGACATAAACCAAAATAGCAATTATAATACCTGAGACAATAATTCTTCTTAAAAGTTTTCTATCTCCATTTACTATCTCTTTTACCTCCGGTACTATCGCCGAACCCCATAGAGAAAACAAAACAACCCCGTAGGGCAAAATTATATTTTGAGAACGAAAAACAGAAAACCGAGCAAAGGAAATTTTAGGCAATGCTTTATATGTTAAAAACAATAATAAAAGAAAAAAAGAGAGATTAATTAGTATTTCGCCCAAAGAAATGCTTTTAATGTCTTTATAAATCAGTATGCTGCCAACCAGAAAAAAAATAAAGACATACAAAAATGGCATCCCTCCAAAAACTGGTCCTAGCAATTGAAACAAAAAGTCGCCTCCCACCAACAAATACGCTAACTGAGCGCCGAAAAGTCCCACAAAAATAGATAAATAAGCAAGAGTTGCCCATTTTTTTCCTAAATACAACTCTGCGTATCCGGGAAGCCGATGTAAAGATTTGGTTTCTAAACACACTTGGGCGAAAATTAGATGAATCGTTATTGCAAGCGCTCCCAAAAGTAAGAAATAAATTATCAAAGATAAAAAACCGGCTTGAGATGCTACCCAAGGCATAGCAAAAATTCCCACACCAATAATAGTACCGACAAATACAAAAAGTCCTCGCCAAAAAGGAGAAATTTTTATCATTTTTTGGTTCTAAAAATGATCTTTTCTATTAAATAAAGGCCTGTTAGAGTTAAAACTCCAACAAGAGTGGCAAAACTTGCTAAAATATACAATTTAAAACCTACAGCCACCCCGATGGCTGCAACCAGCCATAAGCCCGCAGCAGTGGTTAAACCCTCGATGTGATCTCTTCTGAAAATAATTAGTCCGCTACCAATAAAACCAATCCCTATCGCGATTGCTTGGATTGCTCGCAGAGGGTCTAAACTTATTCCTGGAACCTTAGAAAACCCTAAAACAAACTCTCTGGCAATAATAGTGAAAAGCGCTGATCCCGTTGCTACAAGCATATATGTTCTCAAACCTGCTTCTTTTTTTCCATACTCTCTTTCCAAGCCTAAAATTCCTCCCAACACTGCCGCTAATAATAACTGTAAAATAGGTTCTACGCCTTGAATCATAAATTAATAGTTATTTTACGCTCCCGTTCATTGTCTAAAATTTGAGGTTTATAGTTTAAAGTTTATAAACTCTATATCCTTCTCTTGCTTTTTTAGCAAGTTTTAAACCTATTGCTTTTCCTTTCGCTACCCTTTTTATTTTTTTATGATTTACCTCTATTGATCTTACGGTTTGTTCAAATTCCTTCTCTCCTCCTTTAATCTTTATTTTATCGCCAACACTAAGCGGGACTCTTAATTTTACCACCGCCACCTTAATTTTTCCATAATAATGCGTAATCCTTCCTACCAGTTTTTCTTTTCTTTTCTTAATCTTTTTCGGTGACTTCTTCTTCGTAACTTTTTTCTTCTTTTTTGAGACGAGAGCCGTTTTTTTTCTTTTAGGCTTTCTCTTGGAGGGCTTTTTTCTTTTTGATTGTTTTTTTGTTCTCTTTTTGAGCATAAATTTTCTCACAAGAAGACCTTTTTATCTTATCTTAACACAAATAAAAACTGCTTCCAATGTATAAAAATTTATCGAACAAATTAAAAATTGTTTTCTACTAGGTACTAGTGCGCCCTCCGCGACTCGAACGCGGATCTTTAGCTCCGGAGGCTAACGCTCTTTCCAGTTGAGCTAAGGGCGCTTGTTTGTTTCTTTTAACTTTTGGGCAATTATAAAAATATTGCTTTCTCTACGAGATCGTTCAAGCAGGCCTGATTTTTTTATCTCAAAGCCTGTTTCCTTCACCAAAGAAA
The DNA here is from genome assembly GCA_021161645.1 of bacterium. GTDB lineage: Bacteria > Patescibacteriota > Minisyncoccia > Minisyncoccales > PEYH01 > JAGHAC01. The sequence goes on along the minus strand of JAGHAC010000024.1, from coordinate 745 downwards.
CCAGTTCTTTCTTTGAAAAAACATGAAAATAGCGTAGAGTCAAAATCTTACCTTTCTCATTTTTCCAGGGTAAAAACAAATCGCCGAAATCTAAATCCGATTTGCCAAAAAGCCTCTTTAGAGTATATTTAAAAAGAAGGTTCTTAATTTTTCTTTTCTTGCCTAAATTCCAAACTGTTAAAACAATTAGCCCACCGGGTTTAAGTACTCGCCTGACTTCCTGTAAAAATCTGATTCTAAGCTCTTTTGAGGGAAGATGGTGGAAGACAGAAAGGCAATAAACTTTGTCAAAAAAATTCTTGCCAAAGGGAAAAGAAAAAGAACTACTAACAAAAAACTTAGCTTGGGGATACTGTCTTTTAGCAATGCTTATCATTTTCTCTGAAACATCTATCCCCCAATACTTTGCTCTCCTTTTAAAAACCAGCTCACAAAATCTGCCATTAGCGCACCCAACATCTAAAATTCTTTCTCCCGGCTTAATTAGGTGGGATAATTTTACCAGATCTTGGGTCAAAAATTTTCTTTTCTGGCAAAAATGCTCAGCAATCTGGTTATAGGTTTGGATATTTTGACAAATTAAAGACTCGGCTGTTTCTTTTTTCATAATTATGACTCCCCAAGAAGAAATTATTATAGCGTTCAGCAAATCTTCTCAAAAAACAAGAAGTGTTTTAGATAATTTAAAAAGAAAGATCTCAAAAAAATATTCTCTGCCCTTATCAAAAAACTCTCAGTTAATAAA
>JAGHAC010000029.1 GCA_021161645.1 bacterium | reverse complement strand
CATTATAATAATACCAGCCGGGACAAATCTAAATCTTTACAATTATGAAAATAGCCGCTATCATCCCTGCTTTTAATGAAGAGAAAACAATTGCTAATGTAATTAAGGCGGCACAAGATACTGACTATATTACTGAGATAATCGTTGTAAACGATGGTTCCTCTGACAATACCGAAAAAATTGCCAAAAATTGCGGAGCAAAAGTAATAAGCCTCGAAACTAATCAGGGTAAATCAAAGGCTTTAGAAGAAGGAGTAAAGGCAACCGATGCCCCAATTTTAGTTTTTATAGATGCGGACCTTATTAATCTTCATTCAGAACACCTTGAAAAACTAATAAGACCTTTACTTGAAGAGAAATTCGATATGGCCGTGGGTACCATCGATAGAAGCAATTTAGGAAAAGTTTTTTCTCGGCTATTTGAAAAAACAGAATCGCCCTTTGCCGGTACGCGAGCATTAAAGCGGAATTTTTGGGAAAGAATTCCCAAAAGATATAAAAAAGAATATTATATTGAAAGTGCCTTGACTTATTTTGCCCAAAAATACTCTCTGCGCGTTAAGCCCATTGTTTTATATGGTACTAAACACATTATAAAAGAAAAGAAATACGGCTTTTGGCAGGGAACGAAAGCCAGGGCAAAAATGTTCTGGCAAATATTTCTTATTAATATTATTTTGAGAATTCATTAATTTATGGACTCTGTAATAGAGGAGATAAAACAACGCCTTGATATTGTTGATGTAATCTCCAGTTATATCAAGCTTGAAAAAGCAGGAGCCAATTATAGGGCTCTTTGTCCATTTCATTCCGAGAAAAAGCCCTCGTTTTTTGTGAGTCCTGCGCGTCAAATTTGGCATTGCTTTGGCGCATGTAACGAGGGAGGGGATATTTTCAAATTTGTGATGAAAATTGAAGGAGTAGAGTTTGGCGATGCTTTAAGAATTTTGGCAAAAAGAGCAGGCGTGGAGCTTAAGCCAAGAGACCCCGTACTTCAGACAGCGAGAAAAAGATTGTATGACATTTGCGAGATTGCGGCAAAATTTTTTGAAAAACAACTTAGTTCGAGCAAAAAAGGGAGTGAAGTAAAAGAATATTTATACAAAAGAGGTATTAAAGATGAAAGTATATATGAATGGCGTTTGGGCTATGCTCCGGATGTTAAAGACGCCTTATCAAAATTTTTAAAAAGCAGAGGGTTTAAAGAGGAAGAAATAATAAAGGCAGGTTTGGCAGTTAGAAAAGACGGAGAAGGAATTTATGACAGGTTTCGTTCGAGAATTATCTTTCCCATTTTTGATCTTAATTCTCAAGTAATTGGCTTCGGGGGAAGAATTTTTGGCAAAGAAAATGAGGTAGCAAAATATATGAATATTCCAAATACACTCCTTTATGATAAAAGCAAAGTTCTTTACGGATTAAATAAGTCAAAAATGTTTATCAGACAAGAAGATAATTGTGTTTTAGTAGAAGGATATATAGATGCAATAATGTCTTATCAGGCAGGAGCAAAAAATGTTGTTGCTGTTTCTGGAACTGCTCTAACACCATTTCATCTGAGAATTCTCAAGCGATACACTAACAATTTAACAACCTCTTTTGATATGGATATAGCGGGAAACTCTGCTACAAAAAGAGGTATAGACCTTGCTCAAAAAGAGGAATTTAATATTAGGATAGTAATAATGCCTAAAGGACTGGATCCGGCAGATATTATTTTGCAGCACCCAGAAGATTGGGAAAATTTAGTAAAGTCAGCAAGATCAATTATGGAATTTTATTTTGAAAGCGCTTTTTCTTCTCATGATGCCAGTACTGCCGAAGGGAAAAAGGAGATATCAAACATTTTAATACCTGTTATTGCTAATATTCCCAATAAAATAGAGCAGTCGCATTGGATTGGCGAGTTGTCAAAAAAACTCGGCGTTCCTGAGAAAAGTATAGAGGAAGAAATAAATCGTCAAGCACAAAAAATAGAAAAGGAAAATTCTTTACAGGAAGAAACTTTTGCGAGTTCTTCAGAAAAAGGGTTAGAGTATGAATCAAAAAGTAGAAAAGAAAAAATAGAACAGAGGATCTTTTTGATAATTTTTACCTTCCCAGAGTTTCTGGAAAACATCAAGGATTCTTATAAAAAGCTGTTTTCTCTGAAAGGAAGAACCTTATGTGACAATTTAATTAAAGAAAAAGATGAATTTTTGAAAGAGCCCGAGAAGCTGAAAGTTGCCTCAGATGTTAAGGATTTCTTTGATTATCTCTGGCTTAAAAAAGAGATAGGGCAGGAAATTCTCAGAGACAAAAAAGAAAGCGAAAGAGAATTGAAAGAATTGTTGAACGAGCTGAAAAAAATGTCTCTTCGAGACGAACTGGAAAGCATTTCTCAAGAGATTAAAAAATTGGAAGGGGAGGGCAATAAAAATGAAGTACAGAAGTTAGTCCAAAAGTTTAACGAACTCTCTCAGGAATTATTAAAACTACAACAATATGGCTAAAACCAAAAAAACAAAAAGCAATCAGAGAAAAGAGAGAAAAGAGAAAAAAAACGGCGCAAGAAGCAAAAAAGTCACTCGTAAGAAAGCCACCCGCAGAAAAGAAACCAAAGGAAATAAGAAAAAAACAAAAAGCACAAAATCAAAAAGCCCAAGAAAAAAAGAAGAGAAAAAGAAAAGCGTCTCTCTCCGCGGGCAAAAAAGAAAAAAAATCTCGATCGACGAAGAAAAGATTAAAAAATTAATAGAAAAAGGAAAACTGAGAAGCTTTGTGACCTATACAGAAATTTTAAGGTTGATTCCTGAGCCCGAAAAAAATATGGACGAACTCGAAGAATTGTTGGATAGATTACATCGAGAAGGAATAGATGTCAGAGAGGCAAGAGGATACCTAATAGATACATCGGAGGCTCTTTTGAAACTGATGAGTTTGGCTCGTCATCCAGATTCAGTTCAAATGTATTTGAAAGAGATTGGCAAGGTACCATTTTTAACTGCCAAAGAAGAAAAAGAGCTGGCAAAGCGCATTGAAAAAGGAGATGCGTCAGCTAAACAAAAATTAATTTTGGCGAATCTGCGATTGGTTGTCTCGATTGCTAAAAAATATGTAGGGAGATCGCCTAACCTCACTCTTTTAGATTTAATTCAGGAGGGAAACCTCGGTCTTTTTCGGGCAGCAGAAAAATTTGATTGGAGAAGGGGATATAAATTCTCAACCTATGCTACTTGGTGGATAAGGCAGGCAATAACCCGTGCTTTAGCAGATCAGGCAAGAACCATCAGGATACCAGTTCATATGATAGAGACAATTACAAAATACGAAAAAATAAAGCGTGCTCTTACAAAAGTTTTGAGGAGAGATCCGCTTCCTTCAGAGATTGCTAAAGAGATGGGTTTAAGCGTAGATAAAGTAAAACACATTGCCCGCATTGCCCAAAAAACTGTTTCGCTAGAAACGCCGGTAGGGGATAGCGACGAAGAAAGTGTTTTAGCGGATTTTGTAAAAGATGAAGACATACCTTCGCCCACAAAAGAAGCAGCAAGAACCCTTTTAAGAGAAAGATTAAAAGAAATTTTAAAAGATTTAACTCCAAGAGAACAGAAAATTCTTTCAATGAGAT
>JAGHAC010000001.1 GCA_021161645.1 bacterium | reverse complement strand
TTTCTTTTTCAATTGCAATTTTCTGTTGAATTGTATTGCCTTCGCTTATCGGGTGCTTTCTTCGAGTTTCCGAAAATCTTTTTATTAATGCTTCGTCGGATGCTTCAAGAAAAAGCAGTTTAACATTGAGTTCCTGATTGTTTTTCAACCTTTTGATAATTTCGGGAAGCTTTTCAAGAAAAGTACCGCTCCTTACATCTACAACAATCCCCAACTTATTAATCCTGCCCCCTGTTTTGAGCACAAGGTTTATAAAATCCTCTATAAGATTCGGCGGAAGATTATCCACGCAAAAAAAACCTAAATCTTCTATAATACCGATTGTTTTGGTTTTGCCTGCACCGCTTTGCCCCGTAATTATCACTACACTAACCTTTTCCCTCATATTTTCTCTCATAGAAACATTATAATTCTATTGCTTTTTTTTACAATTCATACTAAAATATGAAAACAAAATTCTATTGTGGGAGGTAGAAATGGCCTTAAAAGGAGAACTTTCAGATGTACCAATAAATGAAATATTCTCTTTATTAAAAAATACGAAATCATCAGGGGTACTCTTTATAGACTTCGAAGGAAAAAGGTTTAAAATTCATTTTTTTAACGGAGAAGTGATAAACGCTGAGGGGGATGCGACTCCGGAATCCTCTCTTGAATTTGTATTGGGGCTTAAAAACGGCAGTTTTGAATTCGATAAGAATGCAGATACTAAAAAAGCGGCTAATTTGGATAATATTAAAAAAGTTTTGTCAAATATGCAAAAAATTCAAGCCGAGTGGAACAAACTGAGAAAGGCTTTCCCATCAGAGAATGTTGTTATAGCATTATCGGAAACTAACAAAGAAGAAATAGAACTTTCCGGAACAGAATGGAAAATAATCTCAATATTGAAAAATCCGAAAACAATCTCTCAAATTTCGAAAGAGTCAGGGATAGGAATATTCGAACTGTTAAAGGTATTGTCTAATATGCTCCAGAAAGATTTGATCGCCGTAAAAGGTGAAGAGTCTCCCGAAAAAACATTGGAAGAAGAGTTAAAAAATATTGTGCCCGTCCGCCTTCTCGGATATTGGGCAACACGTTCTCCCATTGAAGGAATCAAAGCGATAGAATTTTACAGGAGAGTAGACGACAAAAAAACGGTTGTCGACATTGCAAAAGAAATGGGAATAAGCCTAAAAGAAGCATCTGAGATTTTAGAATACTTAGTTAAAAACGATAAACTCGAAAAAAAATTAAAAAGGAAGTGATGGCCTATGCCTTTACAGGGTGAATTAAGAGATTTTCCGCTTGAAGAAATCATTGATCTACTCAATGAAGGCGGTAAAACGGGAGTTCTTGACATAGAATACGAAGATGAGGAGTTAAATAAACATAAGATTTCTATTTACTTCAAAAACGGCGAAGTAGTATACGCAACGGATAACGTAAATAAAAAAGGAATTGCGGTAATTGAAACTGCTGCAAAATTGTTTGACGGCAAATTTGTGTTTATACCCGGAGAAGTTAATGTTCAAGACGAAGAATTTAAAAAATTAAACTTTAAACAGTTTAAACTACGATTTCACGCTATATTGGACAAATGGAAACCGCTTAAAAAAGCTTTTCCCACCCTAAATGACGTAATTCTTCTCGAAGAAAAAATACCGGATAAATTAAATCTAACAAGACAAGAATGGGATATAATATCGGAAATCGGTGAAGGAAAAACAATAAAAGAACTCCTTGATAAATCAAACATAGGAGAGATTACATTATTGGAAACCTTGCTATCTCTAAAAGAAAAGGGGGTTATCAAAATAGAGAAAGGGGAGACAATAGATCCGAGAATTGCATCTTTTATCCCTCGAAAAATAAGAGCAATGACCTTTGTAAGGCCAAAAGACATCGAAGACGAAACAGCACAGAAAGTTTTTGATCTTATAGACGGAAAAAGAACAATCAAAGAGATTGCTTCACAGTTGAATATAAGCATAAGAGATGTCAAGAAGGCAATCGAATATCTCGCTAAAATAGAAAGAATCGTAAAACCTAAGTACTAAGGTAAAAACTCGGTAAATACACTATTTGCTATAAACACTCCTTTTCGGCTCAGGAGTATTTTACCGGGTTCGACTTTTATTAAATGCAAGGATTTTAACTTCTCAATTGTTTCATAAAAATCAAATTCCGGAAGTGTGCCAAACCTTATATAATAAAGATTTTTGTCGACCCCATCTTTTAAAAGCCTTAAATTCAAAATAAGATGCTCGGCTTTTGCAAATTTTGCGGTTAGATGCTCTGAGTACGAGACAGGCAAAATATTTTGATTTATTTTATCACAATACTCATATAATGAAGATGTATTTTGAAATCTCCCCCTTCTTAAGTAAGAAGCGGCAGAAACACCAAAACCTATATAAGGCAGATTTTTCCAATATATTTTATTGTGTTTGGATTCGAATCCGGGCTTTGCAAAATTTGATATTTCATAATGGGTGTATCCGGAATTTTCAAGAATCTCGATTCCTTTCGAATACTCTTCGTAATCCAAATCATCATCCGGAAGTTTCAATGAATTCCGCTTTTCATAAAACTCGGTTCCTTTTTCTATTGTAAGAGAATAGTAAGAAATATGTCCGGGACGAAGGTTAATCGCTTCTCTAAGGGAATATTCCGTATCAAGCAAGTTTTCCCCAGGTAAAGCAAACATAAGGTCTAAATTTATATTTTCAAAACCCGCCTTTCTTAAAGTTTCATAAGCGATGTAAATCTGACGAGAGTTATGAACTCTTCCCAAAATTTTCAGAGTTTTGTCGTTAAAAGATTGAGCACCGAGACTCACCCTATTAACACCTAAATCTTTAAATTCTTTGAATTTGTTGTATTGAACGGTTTCTGGATTTACCTCCATTGTGAATTCACAAGGTTCGTTGATATCGAAGTTATTTTTAATAGCCCTTATTATCTCGGCTAAATCCTCGGGTTGGAGTAAAGAAGGGGTGCCTCCTCCCAAATATATAGCACCTACTTTACAACCATTAATTCCCAATTTCTCGGAAGAAAGTGAAATTTCGGAAGCAAGACAGGAGATGTATTTTTTGAGTCTGTCTCTTCTGTAAGGAAAAGAAACAAAATCACAGTAATTGCACTTTTTAAGGCAAAAAGGAATATGAAGGTAAAGCGCCAATCCGCTATTTTTTATTATCACTTTTCACTGAAAGCACGGAGAAGAATGCCTCTTGAGGGATGGTAACATTCCCTATCTGCTTCATTTTTTTCTTTCCTTCTTTTTGCTTTTCAAGAAGCTTCCTCTTTCTTGTTACGTCACCTCCGTAACACTTTGCAAGTACATCCTTTCTGTAAGGAACTATTCTTTCCTTTGCTATAATTTTACTTCCTATCGCAGCCTGAAGTTTCACTTCAAACATCTGGCGTGGAATAACTTTTCTCATCCTTTGAAGCAGATTCCTTGCCATATATACCGCTTTATCTTTGTGTGCCATAAAAGAGAGTGC